>JAUWMM010000252.1 GCA_030613145.1 Desulfobacterales bacterium
AATGTTCCCCAACCGGTATCGAGGGTACACATAATGATCACAAGCATACAGGTCACCATTATGTTCCAGTGCACCGGCATGGCCGCACGTCGGGGCGAACTGGCACAGCCCGGGTTTTGCGCCCATCCAGTTGCCCAGCGCCACATCAAAGAACTGTACGAAAACCTTTCCCACATCGTGGCGGACCCATTCATCAAAGATCTGTATGTAAAAATCACCGAAATGCTTTGGTTTCACACTCCAGGCGGTCACCAGGGAAGCCCTATCATGTTTGCCCGGGACAGGCGGCATCCCCAATATTAGATCCAGATTTCTTGCTTTTTCGTCGGGCAGACGCTCAACAAGAGGTATAAATTGCATGAACCCATCACATACTTCCTTGAGAAAGCGATAGACCTCCAGAGGATGCCGGGAATTGGCTTCGTTGACCACGGTCAGCGTGTTGAAGGAGGTCTTGTGTTTTTTCAGAAACTCAAGCCCGCGCATAATTGCATCAAATGTGGGCCTGCCACACTTGTCCACCCGATAACGGTTATGGAGTTCTTCGGGCCCGTCGATGCTCAGGCCCACCAGGAAGCCGTGTTCAGTCAGAAACTCGCACCACCTGTCATCAAGCAGAAAGCCATTGGTTTGAAACGCGTTGTTCACCCTTTTGCCGTTGGCGTAGCTCTTCTGTAGTTCCACGACCCTTTGGAAGAATTCAACGCCCAACAGCGTGGGCTCACCCCCCTGCCATGAAAACTGGACCTCTGGTCTTTCCTGCGATTCGATATACTGTTTAATGAATGTCTCGAGTACCTCCGAAGACATACGGAATGATCCTTTGTTTTGGAACAACTGCTGCTTTTCAAGGTAGAAACAGTACTTGCAGTCCAGGTTGCAGATAGGGCCGATCGGCTTTGCTATGATTCCGTATGGTGCCTTGTGATTGTCCATTTTTGTGTTCAAGTTACCACGGCCACCTTGCCCACCCTCGAGGTGGAGGGCTTGCCTGCCCGCAACGCCCCCGGTTGCGAGGCGGGCGGGGCAGAGTGTGAAAGAAGATTTCTATACGATAGAACCAGAGGTTATAAGGTTCTCGACATTCACTATACGGTAATCAATGCATCACGGATGAATTTTTCTGGTCGCCCAGTCCACGCACTGAACCTTCGGAAGTATTTGACCAATATCCTTCTCAATCTCCTCGTCGATCAAGGCATTTAGTTTCTCGTTCATGGTCAAGACTAGTTTCTTGTTTCTCTCAGGTTCCGCTGCCAGGTTGCGCATTTCAAACGGATCTTAGGGCTCGCTCAAAATTAATTTCACATTTTAACTGGTTAATTATCTCAATTTAAAATATCAAATGTATTGCAAAAAGTCAATAGATTCATATATTATCGCATATAAATACTATCTCATAATGAGAACATTAGCCTTGACATATCTTTTTACATGGGTTAATAGTCTCATTATGAACAAGCCAAAATATTTTATAAAGACCATAGAGAAGTTCCTTGAAGACCGAAAAATAGCCACATTTGATCAGCTTAAAACAGCCCTGGGTAATCCGGCTCGCTGTACGATTTTCCGCAAGCTGGCAAAAATGGAATACCTGAGCAGCTATTCGCACCGGGGCAAGTACTATACACTGAGGTCCATTGCTAAATTTAATGCCTTGGGCCTTTGGCAGTATCGATCTGTGTGGTTTTCTCGCTTTGGTAATTTGATCGATACAGCCGAAGCGTTGGTCCACCGCTCTGAGACGGGATACACTGCCACCGAACTCAAAAACGTTTTGCAGGTTAATGCCAATCATGCATTAACCCAGCTGGCTCGATCCGGCCGGCTTCAGCGTAAGCCATTCGGTTCAGCCTATATCTATATGTCTGGTGAAAGCCAAGTCGCACAACGTCAGCGCAAGGCCCGAAAAGTTCAGTCAAAACGTTCCTCCGCTTCGTTGGTCGTCGTCAATCCTGATCTGGCTTCCGAAGAGGCCAAAGCCACCATCCTTCTATTCTGTAGCATGCTGGATGAGCGGCAACGTCGGCTTTACGCCGGTTTGGAGTCTTTAAAACTGGGCCATGGGGGAGATGTACATATTGCCTCCCTCCTGGGCATGGACCCACATACGGTTGCTCGGGGTCGACAGGAACTTATGAGCGGAAATTTTAGCAGCGATAGACTTCGGGAAGAAGGTGGTGGCCGATTGCCACAAGAAAAAAAACACCCGAAATCATAGACGCTATTGCCGCCATCATGGAACATGACATAGCCGGGGACCCGATCAGTGGATGCAAATGGACTCGCAAGACAACACAAAAAATTGCACAACAGCTCAAACGTGCAGGCATTCACGTTTCGGCCAACACAGTGGGCAAGCTTCTTAAAAAAATGAACTTCTCTCTTCGAGTAAATCTTAAAACCTTGGAGTCTGGACTGAGTAAACCGCCCGACCCCCGAGAGCGGGACCTTCAGTTTCGCTATATTCGCTCGCAAATACGTGACTACAAAGACAAGGGAATGCCTGTAATCAGTGTAGACACCAAGAGCCGTGAACTGACGGGCCCGTTCCATCAACCCGGGCGCAAATGGGGTCAAGATCCTATTAAGGTTTTTGACCACGATTTTCCTTCCGATTCCCAGGGAATTGCTATTCCTTATGGCATATATGATCTTTGTCGAAAGAAAGGCTTCGTCTCTGTGGGCACCACGCGTGATACCTCTGAATTCGCCGTAGATTCCATTCGCACTTGGTGGCTGCAGGTGGGCTTGACTCATTATCCAAACGCTGACCGACTGCTCATCCTTGCAGACTGTGGAGGAAGCAATGGATACAGGACTCGCCTGTGGAAGCGTCAGCTAAATGTCGCATTCTGCAACCGCTTCGGCCTCGAGGTTAAGGTCTGCCACTATCCGCCTGGTTCTTCAAAATGGAATCCAATCGAACATCGAATGTTCGCTTACATCAGCAACAATTGGGCCGCACAGCCGTTGTACGATTACGAAACCGTCCTGAAATTCATTCGTACCACCAAAACTTCGGCAGGCCTGAAGATCCGCGCGACCCTAAACACGAAACATTACAAAAAAGGAAAAAAGGTTTCTAATTTAGAAATGGAACAAATCTCTTTGAAGAGATACACCTCGCGCCCAAATTGGAATTACTCTATTTCTCCATCAAAAATGTGAAGTTATTTTTGCGTGAGCCCTTAGTTGCCCCACAAACACTCACTATCGTCCTATAGTCCCCGATGAGAGGCCCGTGGCCTCAACCTTGGGACCGGAATGCATTGGCTGTTCGCCCTCCGCGTTCTCTTGCTCTTGAGACGTGGAAACCCTAATGATTTCCTCCACGGGAACCCCATAGATGTCGGCCAGTAAGGGGGCCACTTCATTCATGGGCCTTCCCGCCTTCACGGCCTTGAGATAGGCGCTTATTGCCTTGTTTTCCCGGGCCGTGCGTTCATAGAGTCTGCCAAGCTTGATGTAGGCCTCTTGTTGTTCTTCTCCTGAAAGGTCTTTTGCCACCTCCTCCATTACCTTTGTCGCAAGCTGGTCCTGTTGATGGGAGTTGAAAAGAAAAAGCCCATAAAAGAGCCTTAAGCGCAAGGAACCCCTCCCCCTGTCGGCATGGGTTGCGATCAATCTTTGAAGCTCTGCCAGCTCTTTCAGGGTGAGCGAAATAGTATCCCTTGCCAAAAGGTCCAGGGGGACGTCAGTGGCAAGTAAACCCTCCAACTCCTTTTCCCTCTGCGTAGAAAGGAGAGTGAAGACTTTTTTAAGGTCGACACCGCATTCGATAAGCGGCTGCCTGGTCTTCCTCTCCTTTGCCGCCATAAGATGCGGCAGGCTTTCCTTCATGAGCCCCGGTTCAATGTCCATGGCCTGC
>JAUWMM010000119.1 GCA_030613145.1 Desulfobacterales bacterium
TGATCCATGCGTGGTGGGACGTGATGTATGTGCTTACGGGGCAGAACGCCCATGGCCGAAAGTAACCCGGATTTTCGTCAGGGATTTGAGAGATGGAAGTCAAGGCAGTGCGCTGGGCATCGGGCAGGCCGACTTTACAACAAAGCGCCTGATAGACAAAATGGACTTTCAGGTGACCCTCGTGAACTGCGTGACCTCCTGCTGCCCGGAATCAGGAAAAATCCCCCTGACTTTCCCGACCGATCGGGAGGCCATCATTACTGCACTAAAAACACTGAGGCCGTACAGTCTGGAAGACGTCCGGATCGTCCATATCAAAAACACCCTGGAATTAACGACCCTGATGGTATCAAGGGGTTGCCTTGATTCCCTTGAAGGGAAACCAGACCAAATCATTGGTGAGGACGACATGGAACTGGAATTTGACAGTTCCGGAGATTTGATTTCCCGGGTAGGCAACGTCAAAGAATAGCCCTTATTTTGGTCCCGCCCTGCGGGATTAGTCCCGCAGGGCGGGATTGGATTTTGGACGCGTTCGCCGGCAATTCGGCGGATTGCGGATTCAGGTGAGAATTGAAGGATTGGATAAGGGTGAAAAATGGAAAATGAGCAAACTGTCAAAGAACTTGTAGAAAAAGCCTATAAATTGGGATTTGAATACGAAAAGACCTATCGTGGATGCTCCCAGTGTGCCATGGCGGCCATCTATGACACCTTGAACATGAACGACGATGGCGTGTTCAAGGCGGCCACGGGGTTTGCAGGGGGTGGCGGTCTGACCGGGATCAGGGTTTGCGGGGGATATGCAGCCGGTGTTTTGGCCATCGGCATGCTTCTGGGCCGGGAACGTTCGAATTTTGAAGATCCAGAGAGGATTCGGTTCAAGAATTTCACACTTGTGAGAAAATTTACCCAGGAGTATACCCGCGAACTGGGGTCGATTATTTGCCGGGATATCCAGATGCTCAAATTCGGACGGCCCTATTACATTGCCGATGGGGATGACTTTGCCAAGTTCGAAGAGGCAGGCGGGCATCAAGACAAATGTACGGCTGTGGTGGGCAAGGCAACCCGGGGTGCTGTGAAATTCATCTTGGACGAGGGACTGGTCACGTTACCACTATCCGGGCCTTTCAAATAGCCCTTAGCGATGCCTCTGTTAACAACTCACCACCATTTTGCACAGGGCCTCTCACCTATTCTCAGACGAATTCTTTGGTTTGGATACCTTGATCCTCAACACACTGCTTTTTGTCTTATATTTTACCTTATGATCCATACCGCGTGGTACGAAGAGCATAGAGCCGCCCTCTATGTTAATGTCCGTTCCGCTGATATTGAAAGCACACTCACCTTTCAAAAAGATCAAGATTTCATCGAGGTCATCATGATGGTGAAAGCCGTGTCCCGATCCCTCGTCTCCCTTAATAAAGGTCAACTCAAAGCCATCCAGTTCCACCAGGTTGCCGCCAAAAAAGCCATTTCCCAGATTTGACAGATGAACGTCCCCCAGCCTAAGGTGTTTCCATTGCTCATTCATTTCTTAAACTCCTTTGAACCTGGACTCCGAAAGTGTTGGTGGAAAACTGCAAATCATAATCCCTTCCAAAAGACCTCTTTCATTGATTCGGTGAAGCGATTTCCCTATCAAATGCAAGTACACAAAAAATAGCCTTGGAAAAATTATGTTGTAATCGGAAATTCATTCTTTTGGCGGGCCAACCAGGCCTTCATCCAGGATTAAACTAACGGCCATTTGAGTGGCCTTTCCGACTACGGCCGTACACTTATCAACATGACCGCCGGCTTCTTCGAATTTGTCAAAATCTTCCCCATCCTTTTCATTCTTCCTATGCCTTTCCCAACGCCTTGAGAACCTTTGCCGGGGTGATTGGAAAATCATCGATCCATTTACCAATGGCATTGTAAACGGCGGGTCCAATGAGACCAGGGATCTCCGTAGCAATGTCTTCACCAACCCCACATGTCCCATAAGGACCATGCCCCATACCTGTCTCCTTGATGATGGTGTCAATAGGTCCGCAGTCCAGCATTGTGGCGTATTTATAGTCGAGAAGGTTGCCGTTCAGTATAACGCCCGTTACCGGATCATAGATGATTTCTTCTGTTAAAGCCCTGCCTGTCCCCATATAGGTACCCCCATACTGCTGGCCCTCTATTGTTTCAGGAGATATTGCTTTGCCAACGTCATTGACATTAACTACTTTTGTTACCTCTACCTCGCCAGTCTCGGTATCCACCTCAACTTCTATGAAATGTGCTTGCCTGCACAAGTGTGGTCGCCCCGTACTCAGGGCCTCACCCCAGAGTCCTTGGGTGTGCCACGCCCAACCAATGACAGGTGGTTCTGACCAATAGACACAGGCAAAATTCATTGGCATGGCCTTGACTACAACGTCCTTCAATGTCTTTGTGTTTTCTGGAGCTGATTTCACATAAATCACGCTATCCTTGATATCCAAATCCTCCGGCTTTACTCCTTCAAATTTCTGCGCAGCCAGTTCGAGAAGCATTTTTCTGGCCTTCTGCGCAGCGTTCTTTACAATATTTCCATTAGAGCATAGGTTACAGGAACCATCAGGCGACATCAGTGCAAAACCATGGTCCAGGCTAAACGGCTTGATATTCACGTCTGTGTATGGTACCCCCAATTCATCTGCAACGATCTGACAGTACGCGGTCCACGGGTTTACTCCAATATCAGATTGTTGCCCTATGATACTGACTGTTCCATCGTTTTCAATCATCACAGCTGCAGAACCGGTCCCACGCACATCATCCCACTCATGGTTCCATGTGAAGGCCATGCCATGCAACTTTCCATTGGGGAGCCTCCTCGTGCCTGGCGGGTGCCACTTCTCATCCCAGCCGATCGCTTCCTTTCCCGCATCTATGCATTCCTTCAGGCTATCCCTATCCGGAAATCCATGCTTTCTCTTGTATTTCGAAAGCTCCCCTGAATCGTGCCCATCATATCCATCATTCTTCAATGCTACTTCCGTTGGATCAAGTCCAAGTTCAGCAGCAACATGATCAAAAATAAGAGTCAAACACAGAACGTTTGGGAGTTGTTCACACCGGCACCACCAGGCGGGCCCTTTACTCACGTCTACAGTTACACCTTCGCACAATAAATTGGGAATTTTGGTATTCTCGATAAGGTGTTCAACACCAGGTGTAGCCATGTACACAGCAAAAACGTTTTTCATTTTCACCGCTGTGATTGTCCCATCATTTTTGGCCCCTACCTTGAAGTACCCAACCATCATATCTCCGGATTCACCAAAGAAGGTTTCTCTTCGATCGTAAAGCAGCTTAACAGGTCTTGCGGTTCGTTTGGCTGATAATGCAGCAAGGATGTTCATACCATTCTCAGAACTATTGGCACAATTGCCCCTCCCTCCGAATGAACATCCCTGGTACAGAGAATTGACGGTTATCCTGTCCATAGAGACATTCAACCATTCAGATATCAACATCTTTTGATGGTAGGGTTGCTGCGAATGTACCCACATCTCCAGGTTTTCTCCTCTCCACCTGACCACAACGCTTGGCATTTCTGCTCCCGCCCAGAGATGCGCATTCCTTTTGGCACTGAACTCAATGATTTTATCGGCCTCCGCAAAACCCTTCTCCACATCGCCTTTTTCAATGAGCTGTCTTGGGTCTTGAAGCCGATTGTCATCTGCCCCAGGGCGCAGGATAGGGGCTTCTGGCTTCAATGCATCCTCCTGGTCCAATACAAATGGCAACTCCTCCCATTCCACATGTGCGAGTCTCAATGCCCGTTTGGCTATATCCTCACTATCAGCAGTTACTACCACTCCTACGGGTTGTCCCTCATACCATGCTTCATCACCAAGGACGGGATGTATCGGTTTTAGGGCCCAGCCCGCGAGTTCAGGGTCCACCCACTCTGGACAAAAACTACTCCCATTAAGCATTCTGCCCTTGACTGCTGGGTCATCGTATCTAATGACACTCCTTACGCCTGGAAGGGCTTCGGTCTTACTGGTATCCATCTTTGTGATCCTTGCGTGAGCGTGCGGGGACATGAGGACTTTTGCATACAGCATGCCTGGAAGTTGAATATCCCTTGTATAAACTGCCGCGCCGCTCGCCTTCTCATACCCGTCTATTCGGCGTATACCCCGTTTTCCGACTTCGTTGAATGTGATCGTTGGGACATCCAATCCGATTTGATATGCCCCTTCGGCCTGTAGTTTCTCATATTCTCCCTGTGTTTCCTTCGGCATTTTGATCACCTTTTTTTTAAAACATTTGCTGATGCCAAGCCCGCTTTTGGATGCGGAGGAGATGTCCTGCATCTGCGGAGATTTCCGATCAGGGCCTTTTTGATCTTCTCCTTAGATGACTTGGGGTTATTGAAATTTCGAATGGAACCTGACACGGATTCTCATGCTTTCCGTCTTCTGAAGGGACAACCCAGAACTTCCGTATCCGGGGTTGTCCTCGCAATGTCCCAGTCACTGAGGATGTTCAGATGGGTGGTAGAAGACCTCGGTCCCGGGGGGACGGAAATCGGTCCCACCAAGAGGCCCATTCAGATTCTTTCGTCAACCCAGTTCTGTATGTCAGAAAGAACCCTATCCTTTTCGGCCTCATTCAGGATCTCATGATAGAAATTCTCGTAGATCTTTAGGGTCTTGTCCTCGAGAGAAATGTTTTCGTAAAGATACTCCGAAGAGGCCTTGTCCACAATCTGGTCATCCCCGCCGTGCAGGATGAGACAGGGATAACTGTAATTTTTCAGGTTTTCCGCAAGCCATGCCACACCGTCGATAAACACGGTGGTGAGCAGTTTCAGGGTGGTTTCTTTCAAAACCAAAGGATCATTTTCATAATCGGTCACCACCTGCTGATCTCTGCAGATGAGCTGGGACAGGGAATTGGGAACCGGGGCTTCAGGCTCCTTTTCCACATCCATCTCCTTGAGGGCATCAAAGATGGGCAGTTCGATGATGACGGGTCCTGAAAAGATCTGGCCTTTGAGTTTATCCGGATATTTGGCCCCATATCCGGCCGTGATGAACCCCCCCATACTGTGCCCCAGCATGAATAAGGGAAGCCCAGGGTTCTCCTCTTTGGCCCGTTCCACGAAAAGGTCGGCGTCGTCGATGAATTTCTGAAAATCATCAAGATAGCCTCGCTTCCCGTTTGAGCGACCGTGTCCCCGATTGTCGAACCGATATACCCCGTATCCGAATTCATTCAGCTTCTGAACCACATAATCATATCTTCCGCAATGTTCGGCCAGGCCGTGAACAAGGACAATCATCGCCTTTGGATTCTCCGGAATATCCTTGATGTGAAACAGTTCCACCCCCTCCGGGGTCTTGATCATTCCTTCTTCATACATGCCACGTCCTCCTTTGCCCGGACAAGCCGGGATGATGAATATGAATGGGGATAAACCGTACGCCCTTCTGCCCAAGCACAGCCATATCCCTATTCGTTTACCCCTTCACCGCGCCAAAGGTCAAACCCCGAATGATGTAGCGCTGCATGAACCAGGCAGCGGCAAGGGTGGGCATGATGGCCATGGCGGTGCAGCCTGTCATGGCCCCCCAATTCATGCCGGTGGCGGTCCAGAAGGTGGAAAGCCCGATGTTCACCGTCCTTGCGGCCGTCCGTGTGAAAAGGAATGCAAACAAAAACTCGTTCCACGAAAACACCAGGCAGAATATGGCTGTGATAGCCGCACCCGGCTTGATCACAGGAAAAACCACCTTTCGAAAGATTGCCAACTGGCTGTGACCATCGATCATGGCCGCCTGTTCAAGCTCCACGGGAATCTCCCGAAAGAACCCATAAAGCAGAAAGATGGCAAAGGACATATTAAAGTAGAGGTATAGCACGGTCAAGCCAAAGGTGGTGTCCAGAAGCCCCAGGGCCTTAAAGCCGAAGAAGAACGGAATGGCCGCCACAGCGCCCGGGAACATTCGAGTGGAAATGGTGATAAAGAGGAGATGGCCGTGACCGGTGTTGAAACGGGAAAAACTGTAGGCAGCCGGCAGGGACACAATCATCACCAGAGCCGTGCTGGCCACAGCGACAATCAAGGTATTTAAGAGCTCTCTTAGAAACCCTGTCTTGAAAAACAGGTGATAGTAGTTCTCAAGGGTCGGAGAGAAAACAAAGAGCTTCACAATGTTGGTGCTATAGATGTCTGCATTGGCCTTGATGGA
>JAUWMM010000053.1 GCA_030613145.1 Desulfobacterales bacterium
AAAGACAAACTGGCTTGACCCTGAAGATGTGAAGGCCTTTAAGGTAGATGGCAGGCGGGAACGTTGCGCGGAGATTGTGGGCAGGACTGCCGAAATCATGGGCCATCTGATCATCGAAACTATAGGGGAAAAGGATCTGGCATTGCTGCAGGAAGAGGAGATCTGAAACACCCATTAGCCTATTTCTTATCCAGAATCGCCCTTGTTTTTTCAGACAGCTCCTTCATATTGAATGGCTTCTGAATAAATCCATTACAGCCACGTTCCATGATCTCTGTGGCCTGGCCGTCTATGCTGTATCCAGTTGAAAGCAGGACCTTAATATCCAGGTTGATCTCCTTAAGTCTATCATATACATCACTGCCACCTATGTCCGGCATGATCATGTCGAGGATCACCAGATTAATGTGGTCCTTGTGTTTCCTGTAAACTTCTATGGCTTCTTTCCCACCCTCCGCCAAAAATACGTTATAGCCCATCTCTTTGAGCATACCCTCGCCAACATCAAGAATCATATCCTCATCATCTACAAGAAGGAGAGTCTCTGTACCCTTCAAGATACCGTTAACGAGCCTTTGTTCTTTTATTATGATCTCCTTTACCGATATTGGGGCTACCTTTTCCGAAGCGGGCAGGTAAATGTCAAAGGTGCTTCCTTTACCCTTTTCACTGTTAACATTGATGATACCATCATGATTCTTGATGATCCCATAAACAGAGGCAAGGCCCAAGCCTGTTCCACGGCCCATCTCTTTGGTGGTAAAGAACGGGTCAAATATCTTTTGCCTGGTCGCCTCATCCATGCCGACTCCCGTGTCGGTTACAGATATCTTTACATAATTTCCGGACTCAACACCAAAAGCCTTGGTGAACTTTTCGTCAAGCACAACATGGCTTGTTTCAACATAGAGGTCTCCCCCATCCGGCATGGCATGCCAGGCATTGACATAGAGGTTTAACAACACCTGATCAATCTGCCCCCGATCCACTTCGACCAACCGGATATCTTTTTGATATTTTCTATGAATCTTTATCTCTGTTTTTGTGCGGCCAAAAAGCTCAGAACTCTTTTTGATTATTTCGTTTAGGTCAACAGGTTTGACCTCGTACTTACCACCTCTGGCAAAACCTAACAGCTGTTTGGCCAGATCTGCCCCTCTTCCAACCATATCCTCTATTGCATTGATATGTTTAGAATTAGGACGGTTGGATTCAGCATACAGCTGCGCCAAAGATGTGTGACCCTGGATACCCATGAGCACATTATTGAAGTCATGGGCAATGCCACCTGCCAGGGTACCGATGGCCTCCATCTTCTGAGCTTGGAGGAGTTGAGCTTCGAGACGCTTACGGTCCGTCAGGTCAACAAGCATAGTAAGGATGAATGGTTCTCCTGCAATCCCAACGAGTTTGGAGAATATGAGTGTGTTAATAATAGAGCCGTCCTTGGCCCTGGATTCCATTTCCAGTTCATGGACCTCTTCCGATCCCTGCAATGCTTTTATGAATTGCTCTCTGTCCTTTGCAGAGAATAGCCGGCATTCCGTTGAAGTCAGTCCAAGGAGTTCCTTTCTGGTGTATTTTGTCATTTCACAAAACTTATCGTTGACTTCAATTAACATACCGGTGTTAAACTCGGTTAGGCATATAGGCTGGGGCGATAGATCAAACAGAGTTCGGAATTTTAATTGGCTTTCCCGTAATGCCTCTTCCGATCGCTTGTGCTCAAGAGCGTTTCCGATAATCTCCGAAGATATGCGCAGAAGCGCCAAATCATCGTCGCTCCATTCTCCGGTTTCCATTACGTTGTCAAAGCCTATGAATCCGGCGAATTCTCCTTTAAGATATATGGGCAATACGAGAAGAGATTTGATGCCCTGATTTTCTAGTACCTCCTTTTCGGCTTTTGCCTCTGCAGGCATCTTTGAGACATCTTTGATATGAATTACTGATTCGTTATGAAGCTTTCTCATCCACCAGGGAAGCATCTCGCAAGGGAGATTCTGGAGATTATCTATTTGTGGGCTCACTCCTTCAGCACACCATTCATGAGTGTTGTCCATGAAGGCTCCGTCTTGATGGAAAAGAAAAAGGTAAGTGCGGCTTACCCCGCAGGCCCGACCCATGTCGCCAAGTGAAGTATTGATGGCATCATCGATGTTTGAAACATTGATGAATCGAGAGGATATTGTAGAGACTGTTCTTTCAAATTGAAGCCTGCGCTTTATAGTTTTCTCCGCCCGCCTGTGCTCGGTAATGTCGAAACCCATAGATTGATATTCCGACAAATTACCTTGCCCATCAAAAAGTGCTCTATCGGTCCTCCGCTGCCAACGAATTTCCCCTTTGGGCGTAATCACTTGGTGTTCATAAGTTACCATAGGTCGATCATGAGTGAGAGATTGGTAATGACCCCTAACCCTTTCTTTGTCTTCCTCTGGTATGAATTGGAAAAAGTTTTCACCAATCAAATCCTCACTGTTTTTGTTAAAATACTCACAGTAAGAGCTATTTACAAACGTCAATGTCCCATCCAGCAAAAAACGACAGACCAGTGCGGGCATATCTTCTACTAGCGTGCGGCACTTTTCTTCGCTCTCCCGTAGCGCCTTTTCCGACCGTTTGCGCTCAGCTTCTGATTGCTCAAATTCAGCTATCCGCTGGCGTAGTCCCTCCAATTCATTTATGAGTTGATCTTTAGTTGTATTTTCACCTTTCATCTTTGGTCTCTCCGAAACACAAAATTACAAAACACTTTAGCAGTGTCCTAGATGATATAACACCTGATTGACCATAGCTCAATTAGGATCGTAGTATCGATAATTTGTTTTGGACAAGCGTGATAGTGAATACTATCCAAGCGGACTATTTATAATGAATAGTATAAGAGCAACAAAACATTTGTCAAGATTGCGGGCCAAATCTTGGTGAAGAGGTATTGTGTTTGTTTCTTGCCAATATTTGGATGATTTGTCGCTCTACGAGATAGGTTCAAAGCGAGCTTGGAAGAATCGGAGGCGCTTGGGCTCATAGACCATCTTTAGGCCACCGGTGTGTTTACGGGCATCGTACACTGTTTTTACAGCCTCCGCTACCACATCCATGTGCGCCTGCGTGTAGACCCGCCGAGGTATCGTCAAGCGTGTCAATTCCAGAGCCGGGAAGCGATGATCACCTGTATTGGGATCCCGTCCGGCACTAACAATACCCCGTTCCATGCTACGAACCCCGGAATTCAGATAAAGCTGAGCTGCCAGAGTCTGGGCTGGAAATTGATCCTGAGGAATGTGAGGGTAGAATTTCTTGGCGTCAAGAAAGACGGCATGCCCTCCTACCGGCTTGACTATAGGTATTTGCCAATTGAGCAGCAAATCTCCCAGATAGAGCACCTGACCAACGCGGGTGCGCACGTGATCATCTTGTACCCCTTCGGCGATGCCGATTGCCATAGCTTCCATGTCGCGCCCAGCAACCCCCCCGTAGGTATGAAGACCTTCATATATAACGACCATGTTGCGAAGCGAGTCAAAAAGCTCATTATCATTGACGGCCAGCCAGCCGCCTATGTTGACTAAGTTGTCCTTCTTGGCGCTCATCCAAGCGCCATCCGTGTAACTGCAGAATTCCTTCAGAATTGCGGCAATGGACTTGTCTGCGTACCCTTGCTCCCGCTGCTGAATAAAGAAGACGTTTTCTGCCATGCGTGTCGCATCCAGGTAGATGCGAATTCTAAAGCGGTCACACAGTTCCCGCAGCGCCCGCACATTTCCCATACTCACCGGCTGACCGCCCGCCATATTCACAGTGCCGGCCAGGCTGATGTAGGCAATGTTTTCAGCCCCTACCTGTTTGATCAGTGACTCTAACTTATTAAGATCCACATCGCCCTTGAAGGGATGCTCACTACCGGGGTCGTGAGCTTCGTCTATGATCACGTCCACAAACGTGCCGCCGGCCAGTTCCTGGTGCAGACGAGTTGTGGTGAAGTACATGTTGCCGGGTACATATTGACCGGGCTTGATCACAGTCTGGCTGATCAGGTGTTCGGCACCCCTGCCCTGGTGGGTGGGCACCATATAGCGATAGCCGTAATAAGTCCTTACTGCCTCCTCCAAATTGTAGAAGTTCCTACTGCCGGCATAGGCTTCATCGCCCATCATCATGCCGGCCCACTGACGGTCGCTCATGGCGTTTGTACCACTGTCCGTGAGCAGGTCAATATAGACATCCTTGGAGCGCAATAGAAAGGTATTGTAACCTGCTTCCTCTAAAGCTTGCGTCCGCTCCTCCCGGCTAGTTAAGCGAATCGGCTCTACCATCTTGATTTTCCATGGTTCCGCCCATGAACGGCGGCCGGATTGCTGACCCATGGTTTTTAATGTTGATGTAGTCATATTCTTCCACATCGTTTTTTTCATTCCCTCTGAAAGCCTCAGTGACTCTACTCAACTGTTATGTTTCCATCGTGGTCAATTGTATAGGTCTTATCTCCTGAATTATGATAAGCAGTAATGACCAGGTCGTTCTGGGTTCCACTGACGCTTACGTTTACTGACTTTGTTTGTCTAAACCCCATATCGGTCAATATTTCAATTGAAGAGATCGACCCGCTTGGATAGTCATTAAAATACAGCTGTGCAACGATGTATGCATCCTTAGCGGCAGCCTCGGACGAAGAGTTGGATACCTCTTTGCCGCCGCCCAAAAAGTATGGCAAAGCAAAGGCTGCAATGATGGCAAGGATGACAAGTGCTACCATGAGTTCAACCAGAGTAAGACCCTTTGCATCCATTTTTCTCAGTATTTGTGACAATTGTCCCACCATGTGAAAAAAGAAAGAATTTGAATAGCGCCTTCCAATGGTTAACCTAAGTTTTGTAGCACCTAGATCACAATAACAGGATGCAATGGCAATTTGCAATCACTCTTTGGATTCCAAATAACCTCTATCCTTCAAGTTTACTCTTAGTTTATCTAAGGATTCAGCCAACTCCTTGAATTCGTCGTGCTTACGAAGTCGAACGGGTGGTATGTCTTTACCTTCGGAAAGCATATTTATGCACATCCTTATTCTATAAAGAGGCCCGGCAATTCTATGGGAACATAAAAGCGCCAATATTGCCGTACCCAGAAGAAAACAAAATAGGCCTGAGAACACGATCACTTTAGCTTGATTCCATTTTCCGTGAGATGCTTGATATTCGAGGAGTACAGTATCTTCGAAAGAAACCAAAATATCCCTCAATTTTCTTACGTCATCTTCGGTATCTTTGGTGGCAGCTTTCTCTAAGCGTGGAAGAGTTTTCTTTATCGCGGAAAGGTTGGCAAAAATTCTGTCGTTATCCAATCGTAGTATCGCATCTCCGGTCATATTAAGATAGTAACCACAATAAAGCGTCATTACCAAAGCTGGAATTATGCTGAAAGCAATATATCTAAGTTGGCTGGAAGGATGAATAAAGTATTTTCTTCTTTTGTATTTTTTCCTCATTTTTCGCTCCTCAATTTGGGTATTCACTAAGATGTTACTATCCTGCCTCCAAGAAGCTTCCCTAAACCTCTATCACAATCCGCAGTAATGACCGAGGTTATTGTTAATGATTTGAGTACTGAAGCAATAAGTCCACTATTCTTTCAGCAGGAATCATGCCATAGGGCCGAGGGCAAGAGATTGTCTGTAATACCAGATAATTAGATGGCATTTGATCCGGCATCTGAACATGGAAAGTCCGGTGAAGTTGATTCGCGTCCTGGCTATTTGTCAGATTATTGACGCTTGGGAATCCAGCTTTGAGCATACCTGGACATCTCTTTTTCCATTGAGACACAACATCACGAAAAAATGACAATTTTGCAAAGATCTCTTGACTAAACAATCCGGTTTCTCTATAATTTGAGTAGACTTTCTGTATATTATCAAAATCATAGAAGGTTTATTCATTAATAAAAAGGTTACTTCATTAATAAAAATGTCCCAAGAAATCAAGGAAAAAAAACCAAAAAACCATTTTCCAATTTTGATAGCCGAAGACAATGCTATTACAAGAAAACTCCTTGAGAAAATCCTTATAAAGGGAGGTCATGAAGTCGTATCTGCGGAAAATGGACGTGAGGCATTAGAGTTATTTAATAAAAATTTTTTTCCCATAATTTTAACCGACTGGCTAATGCCGGAAATGAACGGTATTGAATTATGTAAAACCATAAGAGCAAGCTCTACTGAAAGATATGTCTTCATTATTCTCCTGACCGCAAAGGATTCCAAAGATGATATTGTCGTGGGTCTAGAAGCTGGAGCAGATGATTATTTAACAAAACCTATTAACAATGCAGAACTAATGGCACGCCTCAATACTGGAAAGCGGATTCTTGAGCTTGAAAGTTCGCTGAAAGAAGCCAATAAAGAAATCAAGTTGCTGTCCATAACTGATCCACTAACGGGCTGTTATAATAGAGGTTATTTAAACGAACAACTTCCCCAAGAAATTAGAAGGGCAAGAAGATATCAACATTCGCTCTCTATAATCTTCTGCGATATTGATCATTTTAAAGCGGTAAATGATATCCACGGTCATCAAGTAGGAGATCAGGTCTTAAAAGAATTTGCTAAGTGTATGAAAGAATCTTTCAGGTATGATGTGGACTGGTTGATAAGATATGGAGGTGAAGAGTTTTTAATAGTACTTCCAGAAACAAATACCAAGGGCGCCGTTTTAACAGCTGAAAGACTTCGGGGAACTATCTCTCAAAGAGAAATTAATGTTGATGGAAAACCAATTAATATTACGGCAAGTTTTGGTGTTTCGGGTTTTGTTCCTGAAACGCCCGAGGATAGAATTTCATTCGATGCAATGCTTAACCAAGCAGACAAATATCTTTATCAATCAAAAAACGAAGGAAGAAATAGGGTAACCTGTGGTGACTTATGAAGTGAAGAGAAAAAATACATTATCAATTACTCCTCCTTGAGCTCTTTTTTTCTCCCAATTATGCCGGATTTCCCATCTCCGCCTTTTATCTGGGATTGTTTGACCGTCAAAATCGAGTTTGGCTCGATAAGCCATGATTGATATGAAATCATCATACAAAAGATGATGAGATCTAATCATTCAAGAATGAATAGGCTTGCGACTTTACCAGCTCTTTGCCCCTGCGGAATTCCTGAGGTTGTCGAGATAAACTTATAATTTAATGTACGTCGCCAAGATTATTCCATGCTACTTAGAGTCAAACAAATCGTCTATCCGCTCATCATACCCACAGTTCTTATTATTTTATCTGCAGTAGTCATTTGGAAATGGCCTAATCTGGCGCACAAGATAAATCAGGTCAAGGAGCTGAAGGCCCTTCTCGTGATCCTGCCTGTACTGCCCTACGCCATTAGCTCCGTAGGAATCATCATGGGATGGCGTTACGGTAATATGGGGGTGATGCTTGCCTCATTTGCACTGGCCATTTCCTATCTGGTTGTCAGCAGATTTAACCCCGGGAACCCTCCGGAAGGCCTCATGGGCCCATCCTTCCCTGAAACTGTGGCGTTTCTTCTCCCGTTGAATCTTGCCGTCTTTAGCATGCTGACAAAGCGGCGGATATTTACTTCGGTCGGGGTTCTTTGCGTCTTTCTAATGATGTTACAGATCTCTGCCGTGATCTTGTTCTGTTCTCCTCCTGCTTCTCCATGTTCTCAGCTACTGCTTAAGATGAATAGCGTGTCACCTGACACCGCAAAAAAACTCGCTAAATTATTAATAGGACTTCGTTCTGTTCTCCATGATGATGCCCTTGTTGAATTTGATCATATTTCAATATCTTCATTGTTGGTCTATTCCTTTGCGCTCGTCTTCGTACTGATGCGTTATATGTTAAAAAAAGATGTTATACTGGCTGGTTTCTTGGGTGCCCTTGTTGCCACCTTTATAGGAATTACAACAGATCGCCTGGAGCCTTCGTCTATGATCTATTTCTCAACAGCAGGTCTTATGCTGATCATCGCGAGCTTTGAGGCTTCTTTCTCGTTGGCCTATGTGGATGATCTCACAGGTTTGCAGGGACGAAGAAGCCTTAATCAGAGGCTCATAAATCTGGGCAAGAAATATGCAATTGCCATGATTGATGTTGATCATTTCAAGAAGTTTAATGACCGATACGGCCATAAGACAAGTGACCAGGTACTCAAGATGATCGCATCAAAGCTGAGAAATATGTCAGCCGGGGCAAAAGTCTTCCGCTATGGCGGAGAGGAATTCACAGCGATCTTTCCTGGAAAGGACGTTGAAGAGGCCTTGCCGTATCTGGAGAAATACAGGAGGAGCGTTGAAGACACACCGTTTGTAGTTAGAAGTAAAACCCGCCGAAGAAGTACGTCCAAAAACAGAGGCAGGATAAAGCTGTCGGGATTGAAACGGGCTAAAGTGACGGTGAGCATCGGTGTTGCTGCACCTGGCAAAGACCTGGCCGATCCAGAGAGAGTATTAAAGGTCGCCGATAGGGCGCTTTACAGGGCAAAGAAGACGGGAAGGAATCGAGTGAAGAGCTGAAAAACGATTAGTGAAGCCTCCCTGTGCTCCCGCACAGGGCATCCTGACTGTGTCTTAGAACGGCGGAACTCGCCGAAGCAATAACCCGCCTTCGCCAAGGCTATGGC
>JAUWMM010000167.1 GCA_030613145.1 Desulfobacterales bacterium
GCACACCTTGTTTGAAAACAAAAGAAACACGATGAGCACTGGAATGCTCGCAATCCTGTATAGAGTTAAGTGGTTGGGAAAACTCCAAAACCTTGCGGAAAAGAGGTCAAAAACCTTCATAATGGTTGCTGCAGGGCAATAATAAGGGCAAAGTCCATAGTTGTTAGTAGCGATTAATATATTGCATAACCCTGCGCACAAAGCTCTGGGTTTCCTCAAAGGGCGGCACGCATTTGAGTATCCGGACTCTTTCGGGGCCTGCATTATAGGCTGCCAAGGTCAGGGGCAAGTCTCCTTGAAACTGTGCCAGGAGCATCTTGAGATAACGTGTGCCCCCAAAGATGTTCTCTCTGGGGTCAAACGGATCGATAATACCCAAGTCCTTTGCTGTTTCCGGCATGATCTGCATTAATCCACGTGCACCTGTCCTGGAAACAGCATATGGATCGAAGTCCGATTCAGCCTTAATAACTGCCTTGATCAGGGAAAATGATATCCCGTGTCTGCGGGCTGCTTCTTCGATAAACATGTCATAATGGCTAGACACGTCATCGGCAGGTATCAGGGTGCCCTCTCGCATATAGATACGATACCCCGAAATCGTGGGTACATTTGTAAAATGGATGAGTCCCTCCCTGTCAACATAGCGGTAAATATCCGCCCGCACCGGCATGGAGACCAATAGAGTCACAACCAAGGCACACATCGCAAACAGAACGGTCAGGGATCGGACCCTATAGTATTTCGGATTTCGGATTTCGAAATGAAAAAAAAGATAAAATAGGCAAACCAGCAATGACCAACCAGTATCCAGTAGCCTGTATCCAGTATCCAGTATCTTTTCGGTGGACATAGCCAATCCTATGGCATTGGATTCATTAAACTACTGCTTGGAATTCTTCTTCGCCTCAAGATATTTGTCCCGACATGTGCTGCTGCAGAAATAGTGGGTTTGTCCGTCGATGACACTTTTGATCCCCTGTTTCTTGGCAAAGTAAGTCTTACAAAAAGGATCCTTGACCATCACGTCATCGACCATCGCCAATCCCTCTTTCTCAGGAGTCCTTGTTGGCGCTTGCCCTGGAAGCACCAGCTTCTTGAACACCAAATAGCCAAGATAAATCAAGAGGCAAAGAATTAATAATCGCATTTATACAGCGTAACTTTCTTTCCCCCATCCTTCAAGTCATGTAGAAGATATTGAACAGTCTGCCCGAAGACAGGATGTACAAGATCCGGCGCGATGTTGCAAAGGGGCTTCAGGACAAACCGTCTTTCATGAAGCCTCGGATGAGGGATCTCCAGCATTTCCTCACGCAAGACGAGTTCATCATAGAACAGGATATCCAGGTCCAGAATCCTTGGGCCGAACCTAACTTCTCCAGGCCGACGCCCCATCGCATGCTCAATGGCCTTAAGACGTACGAAAAGAGCTTCTGGTTCAAGATCGGTGTGAAGCCTTGCCACACCATTCACAAACCAATCTTGGTCCATGTAGACCGGTTCGGTCTCATACAGGGGAGATTGGACCTCAACCAAGCAACCTTCGCACTTGTTAATCGCTACAATTCCCTTTCGACAATTGTCGGCCTTATCCCCAATATTCGACCCCACTCCTATGTAAGCCGTATGTCTATAACCCAATTCCCTCTATACGTTCCATTGCTTCACGGATTCGTTCGCGGTCAACCGTGAGGGCCATCCGCACATACCCTTCACCTGCTGCGCCAAACCCGTTTCCGGGTGTTGTCACAATGCCTGCTTTCGTCAAAAGTAAACCGGCAAATCCTGCTGATGTGTATCCCTTGGGCACCTCAACCCAAAGGTAGAATGTGGCACGCGGTTTTTCAACAGACAATCCCGCGGAGCGGAGGCCGGCCACTAAGATATCTCGACGCTCAGCATATGTCTGTCTCATATCCTCCACACATGCCTGGTCTCCTTCAAGGGCCGCAATACCGGCTATCTGAACGGCCTGAAATGCACCGGAATCGATGTTACTCTTCACCTGACCCAAAGCGCTTATTATATCTTCACAACCAACCGCAAACCCAATGCGCCAACCTGTCATATTATAGGTCTTGGAAAGAGAGTGAAACTCGATTCCTACAGATCCGGCCCCTTCTACCTCAAGAAAGCTCATCGGCCTATAACCATCAAAGGTCATCTCCGAATAGGCTGCATCATGACACACTATAACATTATATTCTCTGGCAAAGGCGACCACCGATTCAAAGAAACTCTTGGTGGCCACTGCTGCCGTAGGGTTGTTTGGATAGTTTATGAACATCATTTTTGCCTTTTGGGCCACCTCCGGTGAAATGGCTTCAAGGTCAGGCAAAAAATTATTCTCTTTCAAGAGATCCGCGAAATATGATTCTCCTCCTGCAAACTCGGTGCCAATATGGTAAACAGGATAGCCCGGGCTGGCAACAATGGCAATATCCCCAGGGTTTATAAAAGCCAAGGGGATGTGGGCAATCCCTTCTTTGGATCCGATCAAGGTCACGACCTCTCTGCCGGCATCCAGATCCACGTTAAAACGCCCTTTATACCAATTTGCCGCTGCGGAATTAAAGTCGGCCATCCCTGAATAGGAAGGATATCTATGATTGGCCGGATCTGAACCTGCTATCTTTAAGGCCTCGAAAATATGGGGGGGGGTTGGAAGGTCCGGATCCCCTACACCTAAATCAATAATGTCAATCCCCTTGGCCCGGACCTGTTCTTTCTGGCGATCAATCTCCTTAAAAAGATAAGGAGGAAGGCGTTTTAGTCTTTCAGCTTTTTCAATCTTCAACGGGTCCTCCGTTATTCCATTGCGGGTTTCGGATTTCGGATTTTGGATTTTGATTCCGCATTCCGCATTCCTCATTCCGAAATCAAAGTGGCTTCACTCCAAAGACGGCCTTCATAAATAACCCTTGCCTCTCCTTCAAGGAATACGCTTAAAAAATCATCTCCTGATCTCTCAAAATAAACCTTGAGGGCTTCCCCTCCCCGGGTATGCAGCACTGCAGGAGATGACGCAATACCCTTTGCGGCGGAAATGAGAGCAGTTGCAACCGAGCCGGTCCCACAGGCCAGGGTCTCATCTTCTACACCTCGCTCATAGGTGCGAATGGCAAAGGAGCCGTCGGTGAGCTGCTCTACAAAGTTGACATTTGTCCCGGCCGGAGCATAGCGTTGATGGTACCTTATGGCCCGGCCTACCCTGAACACCGGGCTTGTTTCCAGGTCATTCACCCAAATCACCACATGTGGCACTCCTACCGTGATACTGTTCACCGTAAAAGTCTCTTTTTCCACCTCCAGGGAATTGTCAAGTTCCGGCGTGCTCGGTTGTGGCATCTCCAACTTCACCTGTCCATCGGACACCTCGGCCCGGATGACTCCAGACTTGGTTTCAAAGCTCAGCCGTCGACCGGCGATCCCTTTCAGATAGGCAAGCCTTGCCGCACAACGGCCCCCGTTGCCGCACATTTCGACCTCACCGCCGTCTGAATTGAAAAAACGCCATTTGAAATCTGCCCGTCCCGAGTCTTCAAGAAGTATCAGCCCGTCAGCTCCCACCGAGTGTTTTCTTCGGCAGATTGAGGCAACGAATTGGCCAAGGTTTTCTATGTCAATAATACCGGCACGGTTGTCCACCAGGATAAAATCGTTTCCACTGCCGCTCATCTTGTAAAAGGTAAGTGTCGAATCCTTCATTTCCATACGTTGTCCAAACACTCCATCTACCAACAGTTATACGAACCGAATCTCTCGCCCGCTCCCCTTCGAGCAGGCTCGGGGTCGCTTGAGATCGCAGTGATCACTGAGGTAATTTCCTTGTCCTGATTTTTTGACCCCGGTTAAATAGGGCTACGCATTTAACAGGGCAGGGAGGGAAAAATCAGGACAAACGATCAGCCCCTGTCAGGGAGTTTACGTTCTAAAAAATCCTGCGACAGCAGGATGGCAGATTAAGCTGAATTCCCCTCCCTGCCCCGTTAAATGCGTAGCCTATTTATCTGGGGTCAGGAATTCAGCTTAAAAACTCCGTGACTCCGTGTGCTCTGTGAGAGATAAACAGAACGCTCTTTTCACAGAAAGGGAGGTATCGACTCTCCTTTGATCAGGTCCTCGTACGACTCCCGCGCCCTGACAACATAGAATTTATCCTCCTTGACCATGACCTCTGGGACTCGGGGCCTTGAATTGTAGTTAGAAGACATCGTAAAACCATACGCCCCCGCACTCATGACCGTTAGCAGGCTCCCTGCTTCCACATGCGGAATATGACGATCCTTGGCCAAGAAGTCCGCGCTCTCACAAATGGGCCCGACGACGTCCGACCTGACCGTCTCCTTGTGATCCCTGACCACCGGTTCGATAGCATGGAAGGCGTTGTAAAGGGATGGGCGAACAAGGTCGTTCATGGCCGCATCCACTATCACAAAAACCTTGCCTTCACCCTCTTTGATATATAGCACCCTGGTAACGAGGATACCGGCGTTACCCACAATCACCCGGCCAGGTTCCAGGATGAGCGTGAAGGGTGAGTCGCCGAGGGCCTGTGAGATCGCCCTGCCATATTCATCCGGGTGAGGAGGAGACTCTTGATCGTATGTGATACCAAGCCCTCCCCCTATATCAAGATAGGATATCGAGATACCAAAGGGCTCCAGGGCAGCAATAAGCTCCTTGACGCGGTGCAGGGCATCTACAAAGGGGGTCACTTCTGTGACCTGAGACCCGATATGGCAACTGATGCCGATAACTTTTACAAAGGGAAAAGCACTGGCCGACTTGTACACCTCTGCAGCCGATTCCATGCCCAGCCCAAACTTTTCCTTTTTCAGTCCTGTTGATATGTAAGGATGTGTCTTGGGATCCACGTCCGGGTTCACACGAAGGGCAATCGGAGCCTCTTTTTTCAGGCGGGCACCGCACTGGTTTATTAGCTCCAGCTCCTGGAGTGATTCAATATTGAACATCAAAATGCCGGACCGAAGGGCATACTCTATTTCGTCCTTACGCTTTCCGACGCCTGAATAGACAATCCTGTCAGGAGGGATGCCTGCTTGAAGCCCGCGAAACAGCTCCCCGCCGGAAACAATGTCCAGGCCACCTCCAAGGCTGCCAAAGAGTCTCAGAACAGCCAAGTTGGAATTGGACTTGGCAGAAAAGCAGATCAGGTGAGGTACTCCCTCAAAGGCTTTTTGAAAGGTAAGGAAATGGTGCCTGAGCGTAGCATGGCTATATAGGTAAAAAGGGGTCCCGACCTTTTCCGCAATCTCCAGGACAGGAACATCCTCACAAAACATTCGGTTATCACGGTAGT
>JAUWMM010000071.1 GCA_030613145.1 Desulfobacterales bacterium
GCAGAGGTCGTTATCATATGTTATGGTTCTGAATCCCGGTCAGTCAGGGCAGCCGTCAAGCAGGCACGGAGAAAGAAATTGAAGGTTGCCATGATTCGACTCATAGTGGCTTGGCCATTTCCCAAAGATCTTATTCAAGAGCTGGATACTAAGAAACGGATATTTCTGGTTGCCGAGATCAATGCCGGACAGATGAGGATAGAGGTTGAACGCTATGTCAAGAAAGGGAAGGTTCAGGGCTTAAACCTGATGGGCGGACGAATCCACACACCTGTTGAGGTCTTAGAGGCTATCAAGTCATTGGTCATTCGTCATTAGTCACTGGTCATTCGTCATTGGTAGGGAACCATTTGCAATGACAAATGACCGATGCGGAGTGCCAGTCAAAGATGTCAAGCATCGGGCATCCTGTGTCCGACCAGTAACCAGTAACCAATGACCGATGACATATGACCAATGACCAATGACCAATGACCAACAAAGGGAGTCAAACATGGAGATAGACCAGCACCCTTATGCTGATATTCTAAGAAAAGAGATGATGCCCAACATTTGGTGTTCCGGATGTAGAATCGGAAGAATCAAGAACACCTTTATAGAGACTATTCAACAACTGGGATACGACCCGGACAAGTGTACCGTGGTGTCCGGTATCGGGTGTTCCTCACGCATTGCAGGCTATCTGAACCTCGACACCATTCACTCCACCCACGGTCGCGCCATACCCACGGCCCTGGGGGTCAAGCTGGCCAACCCTGAGCTGAAGGTCTCTGTAATGGGAGGCGACGGAGATATCCTGGGCATTGGCGGGAATCATTTTTTGGCCCTGGGCCGACACGGGCAAGACATAAACGTGTTTTGTATGAACAATTTCGGATACAGCATGACTGGTTTTCAGCACGGCCCCACCACACCTTTTGGGGCACGAACCATCACTACATCGAGTGGTAACCCTTACACACCCGTTAATCCGGTCGCCGTGGCCATGGCAGCCGGTTATACCTTTGTGGCACGCTCCACCTCGGCCCATCCGTATCACCTAATTGATTGCATGGTTTCTGCTATGAAAAACCGAGGGCCGAGCTTTATTGAGATTCTGGTTCCTTGCATACTGTATGAAAGACGCAACAAGATCAAATCCCTTGAGGCCCTGTTTCTGGATAAGGCCAAGATAAAAGAGACCCTCAGTCAAGAAGACATCGATCAGAGCGACTTTATGAAGAGGATCAGCCTGGGCATCTTCCGGGACGATCCTATCCGGCAAATGCCTCAATTGAGCCTTGTCAAATCGACTAAAAAGGGGGCTGCCGGAAAGTTTGATATAAAGTATAAATCGAGGGCAAGCGGTATCAAGTACATGCAGATTCGCATGGAGGGAACCGGCGGTCAAGGGATTGTCCAGGGCGGCAAGGTTATGATCAAGGCGGCTATGAACATGGACCCCAAATTGAACAGCACCCTGACGAAGCGTTACGGGCCGGAGATGAAAGGGGGAAGCTGTTTGACGGATGTGCTTCTTTCCTCTCAGCACGTTGATTATCCCTTTGTGGAGCTTCCGGATTTGCTCCTTATGATGTCAGACCTTGTGGCCAAGGAGCGGGGCGGAAAGGTGATTATCAACGATCAGGGGACAATAGTGGTGGATGAATCCATGGTCGATCTTGGTTTGCTTGAAAAGCTTCCCAAGACCGTCAAGGTTTTCAAGATACCGGCAACTCAGATTGCTCGCGAGAACTTCAGGGTTGTAGTAGCGAACAATGTCCTGATGGGATTCGTCTGCAAAACAACATCCATCATTGACAAAAACTGTTTTAAAGCAGCTATTGTGAAGTCCGCACCTCCAGGTACAGAGGAGTTGAATCTGTCGGCCTTTGAGAGTGGTTACAAATATAGGAAATCGTAAATCAATAATTACTAATGGGAGCAGAAAACAGATTGCATGTATTCATGCGCTTATCTGACTCTAAAAGACCGAACATTCACCGCCCGTTCGTTTCACTCACTTGAGTCACAGAGTGCGCTGAGAAATCCGATTTTTTTCATTTGCCGGGAGATGACGGCAAATGAAAACCAGCAGTCCCGCCTTTGGCGGGATGTAAATTGCCCGCAGGGCCGAGCTTTTTTTCCTGATCGTCATCTCCCGATCAGGAAAAACTAATCTCCCTCCGCGTTCTCCGCGTCTCTAACGAGCGCAGCGAGTGGGTGGTGAAGACATGAAATGCAAACAATTTAATGCTCCCCGTAGTAAATAACAAAAAACGATGAGGCAAGTTAAATCATGAAACATGAAGTTTCACCTGTTCGGTATTGGAACATTCAGGAGTGTACCATACCCGTCGGCAAGGTAACAATCATAGCGGACTTTTGTAAGGGTGGTGATGACTGTGATGACTGTATACGGCTTTGCCCTGAGAAGGTGTTGGAACGCGGCACAGTACCCAATGAAAGAGGTTTTTTCCCGCCGGTTTTGCTAGACGATGGAAAGTGCACTGTGTGCGGCAGATGTCAGCTTTACTGCAGTGAAAATGCCATCTTTGTCGAGAAGACCGGCGAACGGGTTGTGACACCTGATGAAATAGCCCCAAGAGAGGAGAATTCATAATAGATGTCAGAGGATCGCACAGGAGTCTTTATATGTCATTGCGGGACCAATATTGCCGGCACTGTTAATTGCCAGATGATTACTGAGGCAATAGGCCGGACCGACGTGGCTTTGGTTAGAGAACATGCTTACATGTGTACAGGGGGACAGGCCCAGATAGTAAGTGACATTCAGGAATTCGACTTAGACAGGATCGTTGTGGCGGCCTGTTCTCCGAGGATACATGATGAGACATTTCGCTCAGTGTGCAAAGAGGCGGGCATCAATCCGTACATGATGGAAATGGTTAATATTCGGGAGCAGTGTTCCTGGTGTCATACGAATCAGCCTGATGAAGCTACGCGAAAAGCCATAGACCTTGTCCTTATGGGCGTAGAAAATGTTAAGCTCGATCAGCCCTTAACACCTATTGAGGTTCCGATGACCAAAAAGGCCCTTGTCATAGGTGGGGGCATAAGCGGTATTGAAGCCAGCTTGCAGATGGCTGATCTTGGCCATAAGGTGATTCTGGTAGAAAGAGGGCCGACGATTGGCGGCAAGATGGCACAGCTAAACAAGATCTTTCCGGATCAAAACTGCAGTCCCTGAATTCTGGGACCCAAGATGGTGGATGTCGGTCGGCATCCGAACATAGAGCTACTCACTATGAGTGAGGTTGTTGAAGTCAAAGGTTATGTAGGAAGTTTTGAGGTCACGTTAAGAAAGCATCCAAAGTATGTCACTGAAGATTGCACCTTCTGCGGTGAGTGTCTGGAGCGATGCAATGTCTTTACCGAAGATGATTTCAATGAAAATCGCGCACTGAGGAAAGCAATCTATACGCCTTTTCTCCAATCTGTCCCCAGGCAGTATGTGATTGATGACAAGGTTTGCATCCATTTTTCTGAGGAGGCATGCCAGAAGTGTGTGGAAGACTGTAAGAAGCATGCTATCGATTTTTCTCAGGTTGTTGAAGAGGAAACCGTCCATGTGGGCGCAATTATTGGTGCCACCGGCATAAGACCGTACGATCCAACAGGATTATACGGCTATGGAGACAGCCGATTCCCGGATGTGATTACCTCCATGGAACTCGAGAGGATGATGTCTCCAGAGGGGCCCACAAAAGGAGAGGTTGTCCGGCCGTCTACAGGACAGACACCCGGCAGTGTTGCCTTCATCCAGTGCGTGGGTTCGAGATCCGAGAAAGAGGGGCAGCTCTCTTACTGCTCAAAGCTTTGTTGCCCGAATACCGTAAAGAACACACTCCTTCTGAAAGAACGCTTCCCGGAGCTTGAAATATTCGTATTCCATAACGGCATTCGAACAAGCGGCAACAGGCAGGAGAAGATCTTTCTGGAGGCAAGGAGGGAGAGGGTTGTCTTTGTCAACTCTTTTCCTGAGATCACCCAAGGCCATGCCTTGACCTTTTCCGATCCCATGCTTGACCATGACCGGCTTATGAAGAAGCAGTTTGACCTAGTTGTCCTTGCGGTCGGCGTCGTCCCCACAGCAGTGGAGCTGTCAGGGTTTTTGAGTGTCCCTTTGGGGAAAAGAGGGTTCGTCAAAGAAGACAATCAGTTGTCTCCTACTTCCACGCCCACAAAAGGAGTCTACTTTGCCGGTGCCGTGGGAAGCCCTGCTGACATCAAACAGTGCATTGAACAGGCCGGCAGCGCTGCTATGCAAGTGTCAAAACATTTCCATAGAGACACGGCAGAGCTCTCGCCCGTCATAGCCAAGGTGAATATTGAAGAATGCACGGGTTGTGGCAAATGTAGCAAGCAATGCCTGTTCGGCGCTATTCGCATAGAGGACAAAGTGGCATCCATCACAGAGGCTGTATGTCGCGGATGTGGCAATTGCGTCAATTCCTGCGAGTTTGATGCCATATCCATAAGCAATTACGCTGAAAAGCAAATGAAGGCCCAGCTAAGAGCTGCCTTACATCAGCCGGAAGAAAAAATCATTGTGTTTGCCTGTCACTGGTGTTCCTATGCCGGGGCTGATTTTGCCGGTACGAGCAGGCTCCAGTACAGTACCAACGCCAGAATAATTAAAACGATGTGCTCTTGTGGTGTAACAGTCGATCTTATCAAATATGCCTTTGCTCTTGGTGCCCCGAAGGTGATCGTCTCTGGATGTCATCCTGGAGATTGTCATTATCTTGACAATAACATGTTTACAAAGAAGAGGGTTACGAAGTTAAAAGAAGGGCTTATGAGCAAAGGGATCAACCCGGAAAGGCTGATGTTGGAGTGGGTCTCGGCTTCTGAGGGGCAGAGGTTTGTTGAAGTTGTTCAAAAGATGGAACAATTGAGAGTGGATGAAGACGAGATAGAAATGACTAAAATGATCTTCAGCGAAACTAGCAAGCGAAAATCAAGGAAAAGGGTGAGGAAGTGAAGTCTCCCTGTGCTCCTGAACAGGGTATTCCGGCGAGGGTGAGTAGAAGCCATTTCAAAATCCCATCTATCGCCCGATAGCTGTGTTGAGGGCCTCTTCAAAATGCTCACATACTCCCCGTGTCTGCTGCGCTTTATCATCGGCCCCCGCCTTGCCCTCGAACGCGATCTGAGGTTTTGAAATGGCTTCTAAGCGGATCGTATCGAATCGTGAGGCGATTTCATAACTTGACTTTTTTTCAGAAAGTGTGTATTAAATAATATTTATTGGTGCACTTTTATTATTACTTCATGACAGGAGGTCAGGTGTATGAAGAAGAGAGGAAAATCGCCTAGTCTAGATCTAATTATGAGATTCGTTCTTCAGCGCTACAACATTCCAACCAAACAAGACATTGACAAACTCGTAAAAAAAATGGAACGGTTGGAAGTAGCTTTGAAGGCAAACAGGGTGGCCGGTGCGAGGGCAAAGAAAGCCGGCGCTGTGAAGGGCGCGGCAAAGAAAAAACAGGCCCGAAGAGGTAGGGCCAAGATGACAGCGACTGAAAAGATCCTCAGTGTCATTGAGAGGTCTGCCCGTGGTGCTGATATTTCAGCGCTGAAGGCAAAGACCGGCTTTGAAGACAAAAAGATTCGCAACATCGTCTTCAGGCTTGCCAAACAGGGGACCATCAAAAGGGCCGGACGGGGCGTCTATGCCGCGAAGTGATCCGTGGCCGACAAAGAACTGAAGAAAGAACTTGTTGACGACCGATATTGTTTTGCATGCGGTTCTTTGAATCCCATTGGCCTCCAAATGGAGGTTTCGTTCCGCGATAATAAAGCCTTCAGCAGGCTCGCCCTTAAGCGAGAATTCCAAGGGTGGAGCGAAATGGTTCATGGCGGTGTGGTGGCCACAATTCTCGACGAGATTATGGCCCATGCCGTAATGCATTACGTGGGCCAGGCGGTTACCACATTACTTCAGATTACCTATCGCGCCCCTTTGCATGTGGGGGAAGAATTTGAGGTGATGGGTCATGTTGTGGAGCAAAAGAGCCGTGCGGCGGTAGCAAAAGCTGAAATTCGCACACTGCACAGCAAAAAGCTAATAGCCCGAGGAGAAAGCAAGTTTATACTGTTTAGATAGTGCCCATCCATAAATGGCTATTTCCCGCAATCGCCGACTTCGCCAAAGCACTGGCTGCGACGGCTGAACGGCTGAATCTGCGTCAGACTCAGATTTCAATCCGCCTGAGGCGGATAAATCCTCAAAATACCCAATGTATTCCTGCGGTTAAAATTTTCGTCTTCCTTAAATCCACTCCCCTGGTATCAGTCTCCTTCCCACCCAAAGTCTATCCTTGATTTCCTAACCCGGATAAACCGGAACAAAAAAAACTATCACGAAAACACCCCAGTACGATAGTTCCTACCTACGGGGCAGGCGAAATTACGAAAACACGAAAAGAAGCAATTTCAGATACTAAAACCAAATATCGAGTCAAATCCCAATAACAAATTGCCAAAGTCTCTCACATTGAATTTAAGGCGCATTGCATTTAACCCTACAACGACACTTACCGTTGACACCAAATTCTGGATTCTGTCATGCCGGACTTGATCCGACATCCAGAAGTCGAGCTATGACCATGAACTAAAATAGCCATATTCCAGATCATTCTGACTGGATTCCGGCTTTCGCCGGAATGACGGAGTGGTAAACGTCGTTGTAGGGTTAATTGTGCTTTGGTCTTTTTCGTTCTTTTTCTCTTTCGTGCTTTCGTCCTTTCGTGTTTTCGTGATTGTTTCTCAATTGTGTGCCAGAGAAAACGCGAATTTCACAACTAAGCGCCTAATCTACCCTGAGGCAGCATGATATTTTCAATTTTCTGTAAGATTGGTTGTATCCTCAGGCGATGCTCTGGGGGCACCAAGAGTCTTGGTATTAAACGATTAACAGGAATACTCCCGGGATGATTCAGGGTGGCGTTTTCCTCATACTGTTTTCGCAGTGTTTCTGATTCTAGAAAGAGCAGCACATCTGTCATATTCCCAAGCAGCCCGCTCCCGTCGATATGCTCGATAAACTGCAAAAAGACAGTATTCACTGTTATCAAAAACAGATCTATGTCTGCGCAACCGTTTTTCTCACACTCTTGTGTTGAAAAGAAGCATCGGCAGCCGAACGGTCGCACCGGATATATTAGACATTCGTTGTTTGAAAGAAACGGGCAGGCAGCACGGGGCCGGTTGCTCGCCTCTTCAGGTGGATTTTCTTCTTGCATGCAAAGGGCTGCAAGCTCATTGGTGGTGATGGTGGGCTGAAAACGTTCTTGGTGTGCTGAGCTATGGATGCGCTGAAAGAAGTTTAGCTGCCCCGTGGAAATCAAGTGTTTGAAAATCCGGTATCCTTCCAAGGTAGTCATGGTAACGTTCTGGGTGCAGCACGCTGCACAGCCACGCACGCAAGCCACACTCAGGCGCGTAGAGAATGCCTCATAAATATCATACATCTGACTCAAGATATCTAACTTGTATAAGATGTCCATTCAGGCTTTAGAGGAATTGTTTTGAAAGATGAACGTCGAACATCGAACGTCCAACGTCGAATGAAAAACGAATATCCAATACCGAACAATCAACGGCTATTTCTGTTTCTTCATCTTTTCCCATTCAACATTCGATGTTGGACGTTCGATCCGCCGGAGGCGGACAAGTGCTTGCTCGCCTCTGGCGAGTTCGATGTTCATTTTTTTCAGTAAACCTTCCACAGTCCATTCGGTGCAAAAATAACTTAGCGCTTATGGGGGCTGCCCCCCGTTAATCCTCAATCAGCTGGGTAGCCGTCATCTCAGGCGGGATGTCGATGTTCATGAGCTTGAGGACGGTGGGGGCGAC
>JAUWMM010000113.1 GCA_030613145.1 Desulfobacterales bacterium
ACGAATCGTAAAACTCAATGGGCACAAGCGTAAGTTTCCAATTCAGAAATGAGCAATTTTCCGCAAGGTCAAGGAAAACAAGGGGTTGCGCGGAGGCGTACCGAGGTACGTCGCACAAACAACTCCGCAGTTTGACGCCGATTCAGCCGTTCAGCCGTCGCAGCCAGTGCTTTGGCGAAGTCGGCTCGTAGCCAAAAAGGCTACTATGGCGAAGTCGGCGATTGCGGAAAAGGGCCATTTATGGATGGAAACTAGTTAAGGACATTCTATAGACCGGTAAGGACATGGGGCGACTGGATTACTTTGCTGAGATTTTGGGCTGCCGACGAGATCGTGTCACTGCAATGCGTTGAGCCTCATCCGGCAATTCGTTTTACAAACCTTCCAACAACGACATTAGACCAACCTACCGATCTTTTCTGAGTTTTTCCTTGACATGCAAGAATCCGCAGCTTAGCATTAACCACATGGTCCAATACTACCTTCCCATGATCTTTATGTCGGGGAGATGGATCTAGTACGCAAATTAGGATTTCTGTTTTAGAATCCGCTTAAAAATCGATCTTTCGCCGTAGCGATGCGGTTTGGTAGCGTCTTCCAGAGTAGTACCTGACAAGCAGTACGAAATAATAAAACAAGGAGGACGGTCGCTATGGAAGAAGGAATCGTAAAGTGGTTTAACGACCAAAAGGGATTTGGCTTCATTGAGCGGGAAGATGGCGATGACGTGTTCGTTCATCATTCCGCCATTAGCGGGTCTGGATTTAAGTCCCTTGCTGAAGGTGACAAGGTGACCTTTGACGTAGAACAGGGTGCCAAAGGACCTTCGGCACAAAACGTTACTAGGCTATAGCCTATAGCAGCTCGATCAACACAGGCATCTCGTCAAGATTAGGCGAGGTGCCTTTTTATTTTTGAAAAGTCAGGAAATCTAATGGGGTCGGGTCGGGCCAACTTGTTGGCATTGCACAAGAAACGGTAACATTTATATAATAAAAGCCTTGAATACTTACATTTTGGGGTCAAAATAAGGCTTATTTGAAAACTGAGCGAGTTGAAGGGAGGAATCGGCACAGAAAAAGCTTGACAACTCTTCCGTCATATGTCATGAAATATGACGATTATTATGTCGCCTAATAACACCTCTGATCACATTTCCCACGTCGAGCGAATTGTGGATTTAAATTATCTTCTTGGTAAAAAATCCCACTTTTTGTTCGGGCCGCGCCAGGTGGGGAAAACGTATCTGGTTCGCCATACTCTGAAAGGCGTGAGGCTTTACGATCTCCTTGATTCATCAATCTATCTATCCTTGAGTCGAAACCCTGGAAGAATCGCAGAAGAACTCACGCCGCAAGATCGCATTATCGTGATCGACGAAATCCAACGCATCCCTGCGCTTTTGAATGAAGTGCATCGTCTCATTGAAGAGCGCGGCATTCGATTTCTGCTGACAGGATCCAGTGCGCGAAAGTTGTGCCGAGGAGGAGTTAACTTGTTGGGTGGTCGGGCGCGTACGAAATACCTGCATCCTCTTACATACAAGGAGCTGGGTGAAGGCTTTGATCTGTTTCGTGGAATAGAGCGGGGATTGCTTCCCTCTATCTATTTCTCTGATGACCCACGCGCTGAATTACGGGCCTATGCCGGATCATACCTGCAACAGGAAATTGTAGCAGAAGGTTTTACACGCAATATCCCTGCATTCAGTCGTTTTCTTCGAGTAGCTGCTTTTTGCAATAGTACTATCGTAAATTTTACCAATGTTGCCAATGACGCTCAGGTAGCCCGAACAACCGTTTACGAGTATTTTGAGATTTTAAAGGACACCCTGATCCTCCATGAACTTCCTGCTTGGCGAAAGTCAAAGAAGAGAAAACCATTGGCTTCGTCTAAGTATTACTTCTTTGACATTGGAGTTGTGTCCGCCTTGCAGGAGCGGGAGTTTCGTCCAGGCACACCCGAATTCGGAGAGGCCTTTGAAACCTACATCTTTCATGAACTCATCTGCTACCGGGACTATATGGGAGAGGAACCGCTGAGCTACTGGCGGTCTACCTCCGGGTTTGAAGTAGACTTCATTATTGGTGATCACACAGCAATAGAGGTGAAGGCCAAAGAGAATCTGTCTCCGGCCGACCTGAAACCGCTGCGGGCTCTTGCCGAGGAAAAAAAGCTCAAGCGCTTTTTGTGCGTAAGCTTAGAACCACATAGGCGAGAAATTGCAGGCGTAACCGTTTTGCCGTATAAGGATTTTCTGGAAATGCTCTGGAACGGTGAGTACTCTTTCTAAATAATCCTTTTAGAGCCGATTCATGATGGCAAGAGAGTTGGGGATGTGTGAAGTTTGGCCTTGACAGATTATTACCTCAATTGAGTCAACCTCAATTGAGGTGGTATCTGGTATTCGTTATCCGTTACTAGTTCAAAGGAATAATTTTCATTTCTTATATCTCTATCTGCTAAGAAATATTAAATGCAATGTTAAATACAATAAAACCAATACATAGAAGCCATTTAAAAACCTCAGATCGCGTTCGAGGGCAAGGCGGGGGCTGATGATAAAGCGCAGCATACACGGGAGTATGTGAGCATTTTGAAGAGGCCCTCAACACAGCCATCGGGCGATAGATGGGGTTTTGAAATGGCTTCTAATAACAAATACCCAATACCACCTAATTGAGCATCGCTCAATTAGGGTAAAACAAACATGAGGAGAATGGGGATGAAAAAAAACAAGGGTCTTCAAATCGCGGCGATGCTCGCTGCTTCAATTTGGCTTTTGATCTCGTGTGCGGGCAGCCAGGTAAGTATGGAAGAAGCTCCTGCAATGGTTAATCCAGGAGAGGAAGTCAACCGATTTGACAATGAGATCAGCAATGCACAGAAGAATCAGCTAAATGATTTGTCGCCAAGCTCTTTTGCTGAGGCCGAGGGTTACCTTATGGATGCCAAGAAAGCCTTGGAGAGTGGAGGTGAACTGTCACAAATCATGGAGATGATTGCCTTGGGACGTACCCAACTGCAGCATGCCGAGGAGATAGCTCAAGTAGCGAGAACGACATTACCCGATGTGATTAAAGCTCGTGAACTAGCTCGCGCCGCAGGAGCTACCAGCTTGGATGAAGATTATGCTAAGGCCGAAGAACAGTTTCTCAAGCTCACTAAAGCGATAGAGAACAACGACTTGAAGTATGCCCAGAAGAACAGGGAGAAAGTTGCATCTGTTTTTGATCAACTTGAGCTGCGAACGATTCAGGAACAGACTCTTGGCGAGGCTCACAGATTGATCAAACAGGCTGAGGAGGACGGGGCACGAAAACTTGCGCCAAAGACCCTGGAAACTGCACAGGGGAAGTTGGATGGGGCTTACGCATTCATTTCTCATCATCGTTATGAAAAAGAAACGATACAGGAGAAATCAAGCGAAGCACTCTTCCAGGCCCACCGTCTTCTTGAAGTTACAAGGCAAAGTGAAAAGGTAAGAGAAATGGAGCCCGAGCCGATTAGCCTTTGGGTTGAGGGAATGCTGAGCCAGACGGCAAACAAACTTGCTGCCACAGACATGCGTAATAAATCGTTTGACATTCAACTTGAAAATATCCTCGGCTCAATTACAGCACTGCAAGAGGATCGAAACTTCATTGTAAGCCAGGAGAAAGCTCATCTGGAGGAAATTGAGTCTCTTAAGCAACAGGTTGCAGTGTTAGAGGGAAAGACCCGCGAGGAGCAGGCTGCCGTAGAACGGCTGGAGGCAGAGAAGCGGTTCAACGAGCTTTTCAACCAAGTCAAGGGTTACTTTACTTCGGACGAGGCGGAAGTTTACAAACAAGGAAACAGGTTGATCATTCGTCTAAGTGCCATGCAATTCCCCGTAGGTCAAGCTGTGATTATGCCAAGCAACTACGGGTTGCTCAGTAAAGTTCAGCGATCAATAAGAACTTTCGGTGCGCCAAATCTTGTAATTGAGGGACACACTGACAGTACAGGATCAGAGGAAGTAAATGAACATCTGTCTCATCAGCGCGCAGAATCAGTACGTGACTACATAGTAGCAAATGGGACATTATCAGAAGAGAAGGTAGTGGCTATCGGGTACGGTTCTAAGCGGCCTTTGGCATCCAATGAGACTCTTGAGGGGCGTGCTATCAACCGGCGAATTGATGTAATTATTTCGCCTAGGCCAGAATCCGGATAGTAACGGCAAATTAATCACATCAAGGAGAAGTAATGTCCAAAACAACCTCCCATGAAAATCGTCCCCAACGTGTCCTGCTGTCAGGCGTCTTTGGCCCCTTTGGCGTTGACGACGCGTACGGACGTAAAGAAAACATAATGGAACTGTTTCACAACCAGGTTACGAAAGCCCAGGAGATGGGCTCCTGGCGCTTTCAACATCGTTCGTTTGGTCTATATTTTCTGGCCGCTAACATCAACGCTGATGTAACTGTGCTGGATTTCCCGAGCCGAAAACGGTTTATGCGGGAGCTAAAAAAAGGCTACGACGTCGTCGGCATCTCGTTTATACCGCCGAACTTTATCAAGGCCAAGGAAATGACACGACTCACGAGGCTGATATCCCCGGAGTCAACTATTGTGCTCGGTGGCCACGGCGCGGCGATTGATGGAGTGGAGCATTTAATTGACTGCGATCACGTGGTCAAGGGTGAAGGAATTCGCTGGTTGAGGTCTTTTTTGGGGGAGGATCCCGATGCCCCCTTTGTGCACCCAACTCTGTCCATTGCCGAGCGACAGGCGGCATTCGGGGTTCCGTTCCCCGGGGTTGGGGCCAACCTGCTGGTGCCCGGGGTAGGATGTGTCAATGGTTGTAAGTTTTGCTGCACTTCGCATTTTTTCGGCCGAAAGTATACAGCCTACCTCTCGACGGGCAAACAAGTCTTTGAAACAGCACAAAGAATCGCTGACGAACGAGGCATTGATGAATTTTTCATCATGGACGAAAATTTTCTCAAGGACCACCAACGATCGAAGGAACTGCTCGCTGAAATGGAACTACATCAGCGTTATTTTACTTTTCACATGTTTTCCTCAGCCGAGGCCATCACCGCGTTTGGTGTCGACAATTTGGTCCGTCTCGGTGTGAATTTTGTTTGGATTGGTTTTGAGGCTTCCAGCAGTAAGGGGAACTTTGAAAAGAACAAAGGCATTGATGCCAAGCGTCTAACAAAGGAGCTGCGCGACCGGGGCATCATCGTTCTTGCTTCTGGAATCTTGTGCCAAGAACATCATACCCAGGAGAATATTCAAACTGACATCGATTTTCTAGTCGGGTTAGAGCCAGATTTAGTTCAGTTCATGCTATTGACTCCTTTGCCGGTAACTGCACTTTACCAGGACCATAAGAGACGTGGGCTTCTTAGGGAGGATCTGCCCTTTGAGGAATGGCACGGCCAAAAATATCTAACCTTCCGGCATCCTGAATTTCCTGGAGATTCTTCTGAAAAATGGATATGGGCCGCTTTTCGTAAGGATTATGAGGTGAACTCGAGTTCTATGTACCGAGCGGTAGAAACGGTATTTCGCGGGTATCGCAGCCTGGTCGCTCTGCCACAACGGGATGCTTGCCTTGAGACCCGGATGGAGCAGTTCAGACGTAGAACATTGGAATATGCCGGCATCTTACCTCTAGTCGCCAAATACGCAGTTAACGAGATTGAGCGCACACGTGCGACGACCCTGGATCGTGAGATAGCTAAACTTTTTGGCAAACCATCCATTAAGGAAAGGCTCCGGCGCGTCGTTATCCTGGCCCTGGCAATGCGCTGGAAACTAAGATGCCGTCTTTTTGGCGATGGAATTCAGCCTCCGACCACTGTGACCAAGTTTAAGGCCGGCGAAAAAAGTATCGCGGCGGTTTCGAGCACAATAGTCCCTTTCCCGCGCGTCAAGGAACCCTTGGAAACTGCTTCTCGCAAAGCCGCTGCCTCTTCCCATGGCTAGCATAGAAGTGAGCAAGTGGGGGGATAGAGCATAAGCGCTAAGTTATTTTTCCACCGGATGGACTGTGGAAGGTTTACTGAAAAAAACTGAACATCGAACATCGAACGTCCAACATCGAATGTTGAATGGGAAAAGATAAAGAAACAGAAAATATCCGTTGAATGTTCGGTATTGGATATTCGTTTTTCATTCGACGTTGGACGTTCGATGTTCGATGTTCGACGTTCATCTTTCAAAACAATTCCGTATGGCATGAATGTAACCTGTGAACGGTTACGAATTCACCTGAGTTACAGATGGGCAAGACCGTTACTTCCAAGCGGCGAAGCCGCGTTGTACAAAATCGCGGAGCGATTTTATGAGCATACTAATTGACAAAGAAACCCGCCTTCTGGTGCAGGGAATCACCGGCAGGGAGGGGAG
>JAUWMM010000309.1 GCA_030613145.1 Desulfobacterales bacterium
GATGTGCACCCCGCGGAGTGGCGGAATGTCTAAGCGATGCCTGAATTCCTGAGGACGGATATCGCCCACCAGGTGCGTGGCGCCATTTGTATGCCCGTTTAGGTGGCAGTCGAAGCAGGTGACGCCTCGGCTGGGAAGCTCGGAACGGCGGTCTTCAGTCTGATTGAACTGCTGCTGGGGGAACGCCGCTACAAGCAACCTGAGACCTTCGAGCTGCTTGGGATTCAGAATTCCGTTAAATAGCTTATAATAGTTCATCATGGTGACAACCTTTCCCTGAGATACATCGCCAAGGTCCGGCCGCGTTGTCAAATAGATGGGTGGAGGAAACTCGGGCAATAAGTGATCCGGCAGGTCGAGATCCAAATCAAAACGTGTGAGGTCCCGCCCCTCCTGCTTTTTGATCTCATCAATATGGAACTTGGGGAAGACCATACCCCCTTCTTGGTGGTTCGGATGGGGCAGAGGGAGGAACCCTATGGGCCAAAGGTCCTTTTTTCGTATCTTTTCGGGGGTCATCCGGGCAATCTTGTCCCAGGTCATCCCTTTGGGCAGTTTGGCCCGGATGCCTTCCTGGACAGGTTTTTCCCCTCCAGACATCATCACGCCCTTAGCCGGCCGGTTGTCTAAGTCATATCGCTCATTGAGTAAATCCATCTGCCGTTTCATCACCTCGGGCTTGGCAGCCTTCATGCGAGCCATTGTCTTTTCGAAGGGTTCTTCAATGACCACAGGGCTGTAGCTACTCTTCATCGCCTCTCCGGCATAAGCCGCACCCAGTGCGATAAGGGAAGCACAAAGCGCTCCCAAAACAACCCATTTGGTGTCGGTTGATTTTTTTCGCATTTGTTGTCTCCTTTTCCTTATTAGGTCGTTAATACTGAATTCGAAGAGCCTACGGAAACCTTACTCAGTAGTCCCATATCACCTCCCTTTAGTCTGGGGCTTCAAAGCCCACCTTTGCTCTACCATAATGTTTCTTGACTTCATTGTCTTCCCTGAGCATCAGGCGCCGCTTCCGTGAAACGTGGTCACCATCCCAAAACGAACTGCATGTAGACCCTCCAACCCGTCACAACTTGGGTCAAAGCAAGAATCAGCACAATAAGATTGTTCAGGCCATGGATGATAGGGAGAAGTTTTCGTTTCTTTTTGATACGGTCCATATATAGACCGGAGCATAGGCCAAAGATGATAAAGGGGGCTATTGTAAGAGCGACCTTGCCGTGCGTTCCCGTTATGAGAAATCCGTGCCAATGACTGTATACCATGGTCACGCCCCCCAGCATGCCTCCCAGCCATGCCCCCATAGCAATTGTGCCCAACAACACATGACGCTTCCACCTGAAAGTTGTCTTTTGCCCCAGATGAAGGAGACGAAAGCGTTGCACCCCGAGAGAAAATACATATAGCGCCAACACGATAGCCGAAAATTGAATAATGGGATGAATAACAAGCAAGGCAGACCCCTATGAAGCTATCCAGTGTCTATCCAGAAACGGTAGATTTTGTCCCAAGACAAGGCCGTACAAGGATTGTCACCGGAGGCGTAGTCCCGCCAGGGCGGGATCGAGGGTGGCAGTCCGCGGAGAACGCGGTATTGGGATAAATCGAACACTACATCTTTTCTATATTGGCCCTAAGCTGTCCAATCTGTATGCCAAGAGAAACACATTGTTTTCCTGCCATGCATTCGTCGGCATCTTTGTCCTCTAAATATGTCTTGAGTTCGTGTTTGTCTTTTTTCAGATCCACAACCCATGCCTTTTTCGCCTCATCATACCCCACATTTACATCTATGCCGCATTCGCCGATGTCTGGGAAAACAGACTTAATCTTTTCACACAATTCCTTCTTGTCGTGCATAATTTTGCCCTCCTAATTCTTAGGTTACATTGGGTCTCCCTTTTGTATCATCCTAAATTGAAAGACCTCTGCTATCCGTATACTTCTTCCATTACCCTCTTAAGCTATGCCCCGGCATCCAAGGAGCATTTAGTAAAATCGATTTCTTTGCCGCATCCTTTACAAAGATGTTTTTTGTCAAATTCGTCGGAAAAAATCTCTGTTTCCTTTCCGCAATTGGGACACTTGCAGGTAAAGGACTGCAAATGCTTGAATGCCTCAAAACCTGGGCAATGCTGTGGTGTAGTCATAATAGAAGCTCCAAAGATTTTATGGCTTCGTAAAAAGTTTTTGATGAGCTTATTTTGATCTTATCATCTGTCATTTATCATCTATCATTGGGCATTTAGCATTAAAAAAATGACAGATGACAAATGTGAAATGATCAATGATAAATGAGAGCCTTATCAAGTGACCAATCAAGCAAATTGAAGACTTTTTACAAAGCCGTCAAGATTTAAGACCTATTTATTCCTAGAAAGTTTATTGCTTAACAGTCTTACGTGTCCCATTTCCTCTTTTATAATGTCGTCAATCTTCTTTTTTCCAAGGCTCTCCGGAACGAGTTCTTTCATGCCCAGGTAGAAAGCAATCGAGTCCTTCTCAAGGCCAATGGCTACCCGAAGAACTTTTCTCGTTTTCTCTTCCTCGGGCAAGTCCTCGGGCAGGACGAAATCCTCTTGTCCCTCTTCGTCAAACACACGAAGATTCGCCAAGGCTCGCAGGTACAGGGCCGCTTCTCCTTCAGGATCGAAAACTGTTGGTTTTCGTTCCTGATCCGACAAATCCTTCCTCATGGATGCGAAAATCTTTTCATGCTCGTCTTCCATAGCGGCAAGATCAAGAAATAGTTGGCTAACGGAGATGTCAGAGATATTTTCAGCCATCTGCCGGTAAAACTTTGCCCCGTTTCTTTCAATCTGTTCCGCCATTTCAAATATTTCATCTGCGTTAAAATCGTAAGTCATAGTATAGTCTACTCCTTTGTATCTTCTCAATAAACCGGGGTAAGTGGTTTAGCACTTCGATTTTCTGGATTCCCGCCTTCGCGGGAATGACACTGATAT
>JAUWMM010000294.1 GCA_030613145.1 Desulfobacterales bacterium
CGTCCATGGCGGACATATTCAGGCCTCTGAAGTCCGTAAGTACGACGGCCTTTGCCCTTGAAAATTTCTCATGTAGGGCTTCAACAACTTTTTCTTTTTCGGATTGCTTCAAAAGTCTGCTACCTCCCTTCGCATTTCGGAATGCGGAATGCGGAATGCGGAATGAAAACGCCTGACACTGTGACTCCGCATTTCTGCGAAAAGGATTCCGTAGGCCCAATCGGTAATCTAAAATGGGAACAATTTCCAATGACAAAATTCCGCACTCCGCATTCCGCATTCCGCATTCGAATACCCCTTACCTCAGAATACTCTTTACATATACAGGATCAATTTTTATCCCAGGACCCATGGTTGTTGAAATGGCTATGCTCTTCAGATATGTCCCCTTACTGCTTGCCGGCTTGAGACGGGTGATGGCCTCGAAAAAAGAAGCAAAGTTTTCCAGAAGTCTATCCACACCAAATGAAACTTTCCCCATAGGCGCATGGACAATGCCCGCACGCTCCGCCCTGAAATCGATCTTGCCCGCTTTCAACTCCCCGACTGTGCGGGCCAAATCAAAGGTAACAGTTCCAATTTTTGCGTTCGGCATCAGCCCCCTGGGACCCAGGATCTTTCCGATACGTCCAACGGTACCCATCATGTCCGGCGTTGCAACAGCTTTGTCAAACCCGAACCATCCACCCTTGATCTTTTCGATAAGGTCATCATTTCCGACAAAATCAGCCCCTGCCTCTTCAGCTTCTTTCTCCTTTTCCCCCTTTGCGAACACCAGGACTTTGACATCTTTGCCTGTCCCGTTTGGCAGTACCACTGTGCCTCGGACCATCTGATCTGCATGCCGCGGATCGACTCCCAGTCGTACCGCAACATCAACGCTTTCATCAAGCTTTGTATAAGACATGTCCAGGACCAAACTCAGGGCCTCTGGAAAATCGTATCCTTTATTAGGATCTGACTTTTGTCTGGCTGTCACGTATTTTTTTCCTCTTTTTCCCATGCTCTCGGGCTCCTCCTACTTCCTGATACTGGATGCTCGTTGCTGGATGCTGGATAAAAAATCAAGAACCAAGAATCCAGTGCCCAGTATCCAGCAACCAGCATCCGGAATTCGCTTAAACGACTTCAATACCCATGTTTCGGGCAGTCCCTTCAATTATTTTGCAGGCACTTTCCATGTCATAGGCATTCAGATCGACCATCTTCATCTTGGCAATCTCCTCAATTTGGGCTCGTGTGACATTTCCGACCTTCACACGCTTGGGGTCACCAGAGCCCTTGGCAATCTTAGCTGCTTTTTTAAGCAGGATCGAGGCGGGGGGAGTCTTGGTGACAAAGGAGAAAGAGCGGTCCTGATAAATTGTGATGACCACAGGTATTATCATCCCTTCCTGGCCAGCCGTTTTGGCATTAAAGGCCTTGCAAAACTCCATGATATTTACGCCTTGCTGGCCTAGGGCTGGCCCGATAGGCGGGGAAGGATTGGCTTGCCCTGCTGGAACCTGCAGTTTAATCGAGCCTATAACTTTCTTGGCCATACTATTTACTCCTGTTTTCGAATTGTTACATTGCGGAACAATTTAAAGGTTGCGCCTAACGGCTTGACACGAAGTGAAGCTTGCGCCCAAACATTACACTTCGTGTCAGATTTCGAATTTCTTTGATAGCGTTACCCCTTGGTTACCTGAACAAATTCTAGTTCCACGGGTGTGGGCCGTCCAAAAATGCTTACCAAGACCCGAATTTTACCTTTATCCGGTTTTACATCTTCCACGGTGCCCGTAAAGTTTGTAAAAGGGCCATCGATCACTCGAACCTCATCACCTGGTTCAAACAAGAACTTTGGTTGCGGTTTGAGCTTTCCGGCTTCCACTTGGCCCATGATCTTCTCGGCTTCCTCATCGGTGAGAGAGGCAGGCGAATCCCTGCCACCCAGGAACCCTGTGACCTTTGCAGTCTCCTGCACCAGATGCCAGGCCTCATCGGTCAACTCCATTTGGACCAAGATATAACCGGGATAAAATTTTCTCGATGAGGTCTTTCTCTTCCCCCGCACCAATTCGACTACCTCTTCAGTGGGGACCAAGACCTCGCCAAACTTCTCAAAGAGCCCCGACAAGCTTATCCGCTCTTCCAAGGCAGCCTTAACCTTGTTTTCATAACCTGAGTAAGTATGAACCACATACCACTTTAAAGCCACGGTCTTCTCCTTAGACCCCCTTACCTAAGCACAAAACGAATAAGGCTGGACAGACCCAGGTCAACTAGACCAAGAAACGAAGAAATAATGACCACGATAATGATTACCACCGCAGTTGATGCCATGGTCTCTTTTCTAGAGGGCCAGGTTACCTTCTTGAGTTCTATTTTAACCTCACGGAGAAACTGTGTAGTCCTTACCAAAAAGGCCGGTTGAAAAGTACGCCCCGTGGGTCTAATCGCCCTTGGCGATTCACTCTTAGATAAGGTCTCCTGGCTTTGGGCAGGCCGCTGCTGAACAGTTGGCACTGCGGCCCCTTCTTGCCTCATGGCCTGTTGCCGGTTATCCGGCCTTGTTGCGCCTTTTTGTTTCTTCTTCTTTGTTGATGCCGGTTTTTTTCGCCTTATACGTGCCATAGTTTCCGTATACAAATGCCTATGGTGAGCTAAAGTTGATCCGCTGTTTTCATTCCTGTTACTTTAGGCACTTTAGTTCACTTTAGCTCACTCTTAACTGACTTTTGGCAGGCCAGGAGGGATTCGAACCCCCATCACCCGGATTTGGAGTCCGGTGCTCTAACCGTTAGAGCTACTGGCCTGCATTGTAGCTGAAAGCTTAAAGCTCAAAGGTAAGACAAACATCAAGCAAAGGAAATTAAGTCTATCAATCCTTTAATCGTAGACGCTATTTACTTGGAAAAAATCTTCCTACCCTTTCAGCTTTGAGCTTTCAGCTTTGAGCTATTTCGTCTCCTTGTGCAAAGTATGCGTCCGACAGAATCTACAGTATTTCTTGAACGCAAGCTTGCCCGGGGTTGCTCGCTTGTTCTTGGTAGTTGTATAATTCCGGCGTTTACACTCGCTACAGGCCAATGTGACAATGATTCTCACAACTCGCCTCCCTATTCCAGGATCTCGCTGATGACGCCGGCTCCTACCGTGCGACCACCTTCACGGATGGCAAACCTGAGCTCTTTTTCCATGGCTATGGGGGTAATCAATTCGGCCTGTACCGTTACATTATCCCCAGGCATCACCATC
>JAUWMM010000221.1 GCA_030613145.1 Desulfobacterales bacterium
CCCATTGTATCCGGTATGCGGGCCCCTGTGGATTCACTCAGGAATACCAGAGGTAGGCCCTTCTCGCAGGTGAGGGATCTCATGTATTCAATCTTTTTCATATTGGTGGCAGAGCTGGAGGCACTCAGAATGGTCATATCATTAGCTACAGTGCCTACAGGTCTCCCCTCCACGAGGCCGAATCCGATGATCTTCCCATCCGTGGGAGTGCGTTCCGCCATACCGGGGATGGCTGAATGTGTAAAGAGCCCTAATTCTTGAAATGTGCCAGGATCAAAGAAGTAGTCGATCCTCTCCCGAACATTGAGCTTGCCCGCGGTCTTCCGAGCATTTAGCCTTTTTTCTCCACCCATGCCGAGTTGGTGCCTTTTCTTTTCCTGGAAAAGCCTCATTTTTTCATTGTGGGTCATTATCCTTTACCTTTCTAACCGATACCACTTAGAAACGGCTCTTTTTTCTGCTTCAGGTAAACTCTGGCATTCCTGCCTAATGTGTTCTTAAGAAAAACCCATGCCTTTTGCTTAAGGACCAGTCAAGGCCCGACAAATCTCAGACCAAGCTGGGAAGCCACGTGCTCAACCACGGAAATATCATGAGAATCAACCCATAAATGATTCCCACCAGAAAAAAGAGCGGGAAAATGGCTCTGATAACGTTATGGGCCGGTTCTTCGGCTATGGCTGCTGCTGTGTATGTCCCAACGCAGACAGGCGGTGTGAGAAGGCCCAGGCCCACAAAAGCGGTAAATACGACCATCAAGTGGAGGAGGTCTATCCCGAGGGCCACGGCAATAGGCGCAAAGATGGGCAGAGTCAGGTACATGATGGGGACGACCTCTATGAATGTGCCAAGGATCAATACTACAATGCCGCAGGCTATCATGAACAGAATTGGCGTGACGCCAAGGCCAAGTATCCCGTCAATTAGTTTATGGGGAAATCGGGTGAAGGTCAGTGCCACGGATAGGAACGTTGCGGTTGCAATAATAGCGAAGATCATGGAGGTAATCGCGGCAGTGCTTTTCAAGGCAGTCCAGAGTCCCTTGAGTGTTAGCTCACGGTAGATAAAGAAGCCCACGAGGACAGCCCAGACACCGGCCACCGCCGCAGATTCGGTGGGCGTGAGGAGGCCGCTGTAGATACCACCCAGAATCAGGACTGGCGTCATCAGGGCGGGCCAGGCCGCATAGACACTCTGAAGGAATTTGCGCCAACCGGCGCGCGGGGTTTTTTCCATGTGACGGCACTTAAAAAGGACTACCAGTATGAGTAATCCGCCGAACACAAAGGCAGGCAAAATCCCGGCGGCAAAGGCCTCTGCCACATTTGCGCCGGTTATGGCACAAAAGATGATCGCCCCATTGCTGGGAGGGATCAGGACATCCAGGAAACCCGAGCAGGCGGCCAATGCAGCCACAAAGGGCCTGGGGTAACCCTTCTCTACCATGATGGGCACCATGATTGTGCCCACGGCAACGATGGCGGCAAGGATTGAACCGCACAGCGCACCGAAAAATCCCATGGTCAGGACCATGGCAATGCCAAGGCCGCCCCGCCAGTGCCCGACAGCGCTGGTGAAGACATCCACCAGCCGACGAGCCATGCCCCCCTCCACCATGACCATCCCTGAAAAGATAAAGAGCGGAATGGCAAGCAGGATATACTTGGTAATCGAGTCAAAGGTAACCTGGGTGAGGAGACTCCAGGGCAGTTTCAGGGCATTAATAACCACAAGGCTTCCTGAAAGGCTAAAGACCAAGAAGATTGGCACAGAGATGGCGAGAGTGATGACGCCCAAGGCTACAGATAGATATATCACTATGCAGCCTCCTTGACGAGGTTGATGAGCGTCAATAACTCCTGCAGCAGAAGCTCAACGGCAAACAGGACCAGCAGGCCGAAGCCGACAGGGAAGGCCAGATAGCTTATCCAGACCGGAAAGATTAACTCTCCCTGGATCTCAAAGCCCATCTGGAAGTAGTATCTGACCGCAATCACTCCTGCAATAAGAAACTGGACGGCCACAGCTACAACTATCGAATAGACAATGATCAAAAGAAGGGAACGCGCCTTACCCTTGAGCCGCTCAGGGAGAATCTCCACAGTGATGTGCTTTTTGAGTTTCAAGAGAACACCCATCATCGGAAAGACGATGAAAGGTACAAGGAGACGGGGAATCTCTTCCATGGACGCCCGGCTCTCCCCAAATACGTAACGGCTCACGGCTTCCGAGAAGATGGAAAGAACATCCAACCCGATGATAGCGGCGGCAAAGCCCAAAATGGCCTTTGACAGCACTCCGGTTATTTTTTGGTAGTACCCTAGTACCTTTTCCATAGGACATTTCCCTCACCCGAAGGTCAGGTGCCTCGCCGGGACCGTTTTTAGCGGGCTGCCCGAGAAGCATCTGACCACCGGACAGCCGAACCGCACCAGTTCCTATTCATTTCCGGTGAACTTCTTGGCAGCCTCATATAGGGCCGGATCAATCTTCTTGGCTATTTCGGGCCATATTATGGTTTTATCCAACTCTTTCAGCTTCTTGATCTCGGCCTCCGGCAGAGGCGAAACCGTGCCTCCGTGCTTTTCTACTAATTCCTTAAGGATATTGTCTGAAAAGTCCATAACGCTATCTGTAGCCTCTTTGGATATCCTGGGGCCCACGTCATTAAGAACGATGTCCTGGATTTCTTTGGGCAAGGTGTCCCACCACTTGGTGTTTACGGTTATATAAGCGTCTGCATACAGGGTATAAGGGAGTTGGGCGTACTTCAGGTAATCCCACCAGCTGTAAGCCTTAATAGCTGAAGGCACAGTGGAGACAGTGTCGATCATACCGGTCTTGAGTGCCGTGTAGACCTCGGCGGTGCTGACCCCGACATACTTCGTACCAAGGACCTTGAAGGAAGCCTTCTCAGTGGCGATGAGGTAGCGGGCCTTGAGCCCTTTAAAAGCAGAGATCGAGTCCAGTTGCTTGGAAGAGAAGTAGAGGCAGGGGCCGACCGGGATGTAGGCCAGGATCTTAAAGCCCAACTTCTTCTGGAAGCCCTCCCAGACCTTTTTACCGGCCGGGGTTTTCTCCCAAAAATCGCGCTTTTGCTGGAAGCCGTTGAAAAATCGCTGCAAGCCCAACATGTAGAAATTGTTGTCACCCCTCATGAACAACACTCCGACAACGCCCCCCATCTCAACGCTTCCCTGGGATACGGCAGGGAGAATTTGTTTTATGTTGAACAGTTGGCCCGAGGGGAAGACTTCGATGTCTAACCGTCCGTTGGTGGCCTTCTTGCACTCCTCGGCGAACTTGTTGGCCATTATTGCCGACATGTGCTTGGGACCCCAGTGGTAAGAAAGTCGAGCCTTATAGACCTTGCTTTCGGATGCCGATGCCGTAAGAACAGACATTACCATCACCAACATAGTTACGACGATAAAACTCACAAATCCGCTTACCTTGAAATGCTTTTTTGACCTTTTCATGATGACCCTCCTTTTTGTTGAAAGTGTGTGTTTTTACCTACCTCCAAAACAACCGCCCATCATTTCAATGGACTCGTCGATCCAGAACCTTCCAGAAAGGTTCTTTAAGCGCTCGACGGTTTATTTTCCCGTAAGGATTTTTTGGGATTTCTTTGATGAAATCCACGGACTTGGGTTTTTTATAGCCGGCCAAGGCTCCCTTGCAATGCCGGATTATCCCGGCTTCGGTCAGTTCCATACCTGCTTTGGGGACGACAAAGGCCTTGATTGCCTCACCCCACATATCATCCGGAACACCGATTACGGCCGTTTCAGCCACACCGGGGTAAGACATGATAACGTCTTCCACCTCCCGGGGATAGATATTAAAACCACCTGAAATGATCATATCGGACTTACGGTCCATAAGGTAGACATAACCCTCTTCATCCATCATGCCCATATCACGTGTATGAAACCAGCCGTCCTTGAATGCCTCGGCTGTCTCCTCAGGCATTTTCCAGTACCCTTTCATTAATTTGTTGGCGCGTATCAGGATCTCACCGGTCTCGCCCGGTTTGACTTCTTTGCCTTCCTCATCCACAATTTTTACCTCAACTCCCATTGCCGGCCGACCGGCCGAAAAAAGCCTCTTCGTCTGCGCCTCAGTTCCATCGATGACGTGATCTTCTGGTCCCAGGAAGGTGATCGGTTGGGCACATTCTGTCATGCCGTAGTTCTGGCGGAAGACCCTGCCAAAGATACGGATTCCCTCTTTCAGCCGATCCACGGCCATGGGGGCTGTACCGTACCAGATTCTATTAACGCTGCTGAGGTCATAGGAGGAGAGTTCGGGGAACATAAGCACCCGGTAGAGCATGGTAGGGATAAGCAAGAGTGAAGTCACCCGCTCACGTTCGACGGCCTTGAGGATTTCTTCTTCATCAAAGCGGGGCAAAATTATGTTT
>JAUWMM010000180.1 GCA_030613145.1 Desulfobacterales bacterium
TCACCTGGTCCGAAGACTCTTCTTTTGCCACCATGAATAGCATCGGGGTCCTTTCGACCTCCGAGGTGATGAGCGATGAGACCGTTACTATCATGGCCAGCTACACATATGGAGATGTGACAATAATAGCTGAGAAGGTAGTGACAATCACTGATATTCCACAATCGAATCTCCCCCCGAGAAGCCCCCAGGTCATGTCTCCCTACTATGGTCAGATGGAGTGCGAGTTGCTGACTAACATCACTACAGAACCTTTCTCTGATCCGGATGGTGACTCTCATAGTCAAAGCCGATGGCATATCAGCAAGAAAGAGGATTTCTCTTCTCTTATACTTGATGTAAATAGCACTGAGCACCTAACAAAACTGATAGTTCCCCACACGGTGCTGGAGATAGGCTCTACATACTATGTGCGCGTTCAATTTTACGATGCTTACTTGGAGGCCTCTGATTGGTCCGACTCCATTGAGTTTACTACGACTACATCAGACCTCACCGATGTTGATGCCAATGGCATCCCCGATGATCAGGAGGTTGGTGATGACGTTGACCTCAACGGAGACGGTATTGCTGACAACGATCAACCTGAGGTTATCAAATGTATACATTCAAGCGTTGACAATGTAACCATCGGCATTTGCAAGATCTCGGATTCCATCAACGCGATAGAAGCCTTGGAGACGATTGATCCGTCAACTATTTCAGACAAAATTATGAGGCCCCAGAAATTCTTACTTGGACTTTTCTCTTATCGTTTAAGTGTAAATGAGCCCGGAGCCAAAGCCACAGTGAGAGTCTATTTCTCAGAGAGTATTTCAAAAGCGTGGGAGTTTTACAAATATGACACAATCAGCGGTTGGCAGGACTGGACGGAGTATACGATCTTCAACAACGATGGCCGATCTGTTACCCTGGAAGTTGTGGATGGCGGCTTTGGCGACAGCGATGGAGTAGCCAATGGCATCATCGTGGACCCAGGCGGGCTTGCTGAAGCAGCCGACGTGGATGAAACGAGCGATGGCACTGGATCATGTGGTGACGACGGAAGTAGTAGCGGCGGTGGATGTTTTATTGCCACAGCAGCCTTTGGCTCATATGCAGAACCACATGTAAAACTGCTGAGAGATTTCCGAGATCAGTACTTGCTTACAAACATACCCGGCAGATGGTTTGTCAGGATGTATTACCGGTTCAGTCCGTTTTGGGCGGATCTCATCAACATTCACACCGGTTCTAAGCCTATTGTCCGACTATCACTTTTGCCACTGGTGGGGATTAGCTATGTCCTCATTAAAGCGTCTTTGGTTACGAAGATTCTATACGGACTCCTGCCGGCGCTATTCTTGCTGGGTTGCTTCGTGCGGATGCATGGCAGGCCACTCACGGGTGGTGAGCAACTGTAGGTCTTTCAGGAAACTTATTGTGAGTGACTATCCAACTAAATGACCCCGATCCAGGAGGCGGGGTCATTTACTTTTGACTCTCCGTCTTTGGCGGCACGCGCTAAACCTTTCTTATGTATGTCTCATAAGTTGAGCGATAGATGTCAGTTAGGGTCAAGAACGCGGTGATGACCAGGGGACCATAGATGATTCCAAGAATCCCGAATACCTTTAGTCCTCCCAGAACGGAAATAAAGACCAAAAGCGTGTGAATTCTCACCTTATCTCCCACAAGCTTTGGTTTGATCACGTATTCTATAATAGATGAAATAACTACGTAGAAAACGATGAAGAAAACACCTGCCTCTATTCTACCTTTTAAGAAAAGATAGGCAGAGGCAGGGATAAAGACAAGAGCGATACCAACAATAGGGAAGAAGGCCAGAATGGCCATGATAGACCCCCAAAGAAGAGGCGAACTTAAGCCAAAGATAGCAAAAATAACACCACCCAGACATCCTTGAATCAGCCCGGATATTCCGTTTACGATGAGAACGACCGAGGCCATCTCGTGAAATTTACCCATGAGTTTCCTGTCTTGATCCTCGGGAAGCGGAGAAAGTTCTATGAGGAAGCTAATAAGCTTCTTGCCATCGATCAACAAGAAGAAGATAATCAACAGCATCAGTGCAAAGTTAACGAGAAACTTCAAAACGTTTGAGGCAATAGCGCTCGCTTGCTCGTAGAGAAACAGGCCAACGGTCTGCCCAAGTTCAGACAAGCCTTTGTTGAGGTGTTCGGCGCCAAGCTTGATGTCATAATTTGCAAGAAATCCTTCGATACGTTCCATAATGTGGCTGTTCTGAAAGAGTTCCTTAAGATCTTGGTTTGTGGCAGCGTTGGTGCCCATGAGATACAGGCCATATGCTTCCTTGGAAAGGGCCCCTATCAAAAACACCAGAGGTACAAAAACCACTAAGAATATGATCGCACACGTGATCAAGGAAGCCAGCACTGGCCGCATCTTCTTAGCCAGGAAACGGTACACCGGATAAAAGGTGCCAGTTAGGACAAACGCAAGCACTAAGATAGAAAAAAAGGGCCACAGAAGCTTACCTACAAAGAAGATGGTAATTAGGAATATGACAAGAAAATACCTGAATATCATCTGGGTGGACGGCTGTTCGGCCATCTTGCAACCAGGGTCTTCTTCCATGTCTAACTTGTCTCCTGTCTCCATATACACACTTAACACAAATCTGAGCGCCGATAGCGCAATGGTTGTGCCTTACGGCTTGAGAAGAGGCACTTCGTGTCTGCGAGGTTATCTTTACGCAAGCCCTTAATGAAAGTTTAGCTCAATTTTGCCGATATTGCCCACCCCAAGCTTTCCGAGGGACCTATGCTTGGCAGGGATGTTCTCTGTTGCCGTCCATATTTTACGGTCTGCATCATATTCAAAGTACAGAGGTGTAGTATATCTGAATATGGGAATACCGGGAATCCTATAGTGTACCTCAAGCTTCATAAAGCAAGCGCTTGTTTGAGTAGCTTGTTTACCTGGGATGGGCATATCTGGAATCTGCAATCGGACCGGAGCTGTCCCCGCCCCAACCCTCTGTCGGATGCCAGGCATATTGGTCAACAATGCTACACGGCCGGCCCAATACCAAAACCCGTCTATTTTGTGAATGAGCGCATCCATGCCACCATTATTCTTAACATGAATGCCTGCTTGGCCGGCATCCATGACAATGACAGGTCTTGAGATCCAGAAATATCCCAATCCGACAAGAACTGCGAGTAAGATGCAGCCACCCCAAATCGCGTGTTTTTGATTTAGGTTTTTCAGCTTATCCTTGAAATAGTCTACTTCCTCACTCATCTTAGTTCATTTACAATTGGTAAAGGTTTAGCTTTTTGAAAAAGGCAAAATTTTACTCACTCCTGTGAGCTATTTTGGGATTCATGAATCGCTCTACTAAATCGCCAAAACTTGGGCTTACGCCCTCAAACGCGACCTGAGGTTTTGAAATGGCTTCTAATAGGAATTTTTTGTTACGAGTAAATAGTTGCGCGTTTAAAGTTGAATACATCCTTGCATCAAAGTCTTTGACACTTAACTCGCAACGGATTCTGCTGAAGCAGTTTATTACAGGCAGGCAAAGATGTCAAGGCGAAGAGGGCAAATCAAAATTTTGCCACGCTCTTGGCAAAAGCTGGATCTCGCAACAGCTTCTTCGCAAATTTCAGGTATTTCGCCACAATCGCCCTTACGGCAAGCTGCAATGCGAATGGTTTGATAGGTTTTTCCAACAAATAGTTTACATCTGATGCCACACACATGTTCACAACATCATCACTGGCATTTCCAGTGATCATAATTGTGTCTTGATAAATTGCGGGAAATTTTTTCTCAATCATATTAAGCAAATAAAACCCACTCTTTTCACCAAGAAATACATCTACTACAAAAATCGCAATGCCGGTATCACGACTCAGACAATACGCTATTGCCTCATCGGCATTTGTAATGGCAAGTACGTCGCCCCACGTATAGAATCGCCTGATGATTCCATAGATCACTTCACATACGCTCGGTTCGTCGTCAACGATAATTACGTCCAATCCACCAGCCATACTGCTTCCTCCAATTATCAGGTATTAGTCCTAGTGCTGCTTGGTGGCTACCAAAATATAGAGCTTTTCCTCGTCAACAAAGTCGGTCATGTCAAAACCATAATGCTTAAGTAAGACTTTAGCCTCAGGTTTCTCGGGAAAGTCATCCAGAGGAAAGGGCGATTTTTCCTTTAATAATTCAACAAATGATTTTCCTAAAGGATGGCTGATCACTATGCGCCCGTCTGTTTTCATCATCCGACTAGTATTCGCAAAGGCTCTGTCTTTATCCACAATGTTAGGATAACAGGCATTCATGAAGACCACATCAATACTGTCTTCAGGCAGGGTGAGATCCCGTACATCTTTCGCGATGGTCTTTGCATACGGGTACTGTTCGTGTAAATGAGCCAGCATAACCTCGGAAAGATCACAGGCAAAGATGGCCTCAGGCTCATACTCTTGAATCAGGGGGACCAATATCCCTGTGCCCGTACCAACATCTAGTATAACATCTCCCTTAGTTATCTTACCGGATGCCACAATCTTTTTCAGACGCTCCGGCACACCTTCCGGTAAAGGCGGGTCAAAAACGTGGATGAGTCCACTGAAAAATTCGCGCTGGAGCCGGTTGATCCTTTGGATCCCTTCTTCCGTTGGCGCATTATAATCCTTCATTGCCCAATCCCGGGAAAATGCTCAATTGAAAGTGGTAAATTATTCGTCAAATTTCTCTACTCGGTTTCGGCCGTTGTTCTTGGCCTGATACAGTGCCTTATCAGTACATTCAATCAGCTCCTTGGAATCGTGGATCAGCTTGTGTGGAAACGTAGCAACTCCCGCACTGATGCTGACATGCAGCACGTTGCCTTTATCATGTACTTCATTCTCATCCACCCTCCGCCGGAGCCGTTCAGCCACATCAAATCCCCCCGGCCCATGGGTATGATACAAAACGAGCGCAAACTCTTCACCCCCGTATCTGGCCGCAAAATCACTGTCCCTGATCGAATCTTTGATGATACGTCCAAGTGTTTTCAATACGACGTCCCCCGTCTGGTGACCGTATGTATCGTTAAACTTCTTAAAGTGATCTATGTCCAACAAAACGCACGACA
>JAUWMM010000025.1 GCA_030613145.1 Desulfobacterales bacterium
GGATAACTTTATTTGGATCCAGCCCTTCAGGAAGGGCTTGCTTGCGTCCAACAAAGATAGTGGCATCGCTGTTTTTATCATACTCGTTTAGCGATTTTAGTTTTTCCATCGTAAGTCCTACTAAAGACAGACAACTGCTGCAGGCGCCTTCGGTGTCAATCTTGTATTCGGGGTATTTCTCAAGTCCTTCAAGATATGGCAGCCAAAGCGGTTTGAATACCTCCTCTATGGCCTTTCCCCGGATCTCTACAAGATCTTCATCAAAATTCCCGAGCCCCCGCTCCCGGGCCGGTTCGAAATAAGCCACCTTATTAACGTCCAAGCCAACCATCCGGCAAACGGTGGCGTCCAGCGCTACCGGATCCTTTGCGGCGACAATACAGCCGAACTCTACTGGGACTGTGGAGTGGGGTCCGAAACCCTCAGCGGGACGAATAAGATCCGCTATGATAAGGTCTGCCTTGATTACGGACCACAGATCCATCATGGCACTTGCCAGATCCGTTTGGTGCATTTGATAGTGGACCTTATCCTGAACGACACCCTTCATGTTTTTGAGCGCGCAGGTAAAGACCATACTGCAATGGGATTTGAAGATAGGAAGGTTCACGATGTGCTCTGCCTCTAAAAGAAACCTTGGCAGGCGTATCCTGGTGAGATCCGATCTGGCATCTCTGACAGGGATGTTGATAAGATCCTTATCGCTCTTGATGTCGATGACCTTATCTACCCCTGCGTCTTCAGCAGCTTTTAGGATCCCGCTTACCTCCAACGATTCCATGGTATCGCATCCTATAGCCGATGCCTCTGCAAGAATGATCTCCTTGGGGTTGGCCTTTCGAATTTCCTTAATAACGGCAGCAACAAAGTCAGGATTCGTATTTACACTGGATTCTGCAGGGGCTACATGCCCCGCATTGGGCTTGAGAACTACGGTCGATTTAGGCCTTATCAGGCCCTTGACACCACCAAGTGGTTCAAGGACCTCTGCCACCATCTTTCCCACATCGGTCCCCTTGGCTATGGAAACGATCGATTTCGTCATAGTACAAACCTCCCTACATTAGAGATGAAAAGATTCCCATTTTTCAAAGTTTATTAACCTTCTATCGCGGTACTATCTTTATAGTAAAGCTGAGCGGAAATCTTAGCTGCCGTATCTTTCAGAAGGGGGATAACAGGAGAATCGCTTTTACATGTAACCCTTTGAGAAGGTCCGGCCACTACTACAGCTGCTACAGGTCTTTCATCGTAGTTAAATATAGGGGCGCCAACTGCGCTGATACCAATGTCGTGTTCTTCTTCATCACATGAATACCCTTTGCGCCTTATATCTTGAAGCTGTGCGCGAAGAATAGCAAGGTCAGTGATTGTATTGGGAGTGAAACGAGTCAATGTACCAAAAAGCAGGCTATCTCTTCTCGCGTGAGATGAAAAAGCCAGAATGGCTTTTGCTCCGGCCGCTACGTGGAGCGGGAGTATATCTCCAACGGTCCCTGCCAGGCGGACCGGTCTATATCCTTCAGCAAGGTAAGCTATAATCGTATTCCTTCCTGATAGCGCTTCCAAAACAACTACCTCCTTTAGCTTATCTCGTAGACGATCGATATATGGCTTGGCTATATAAACTAAATTATTACTAAGAGTCTGATTGATGGCCCGTGCCAGATCTAAAATAGATGGTCCAAGGGTGAATTTTTTTGTCCGCGGATTCTGCTGAATAAAGCCATGCCTTGCCAAATTAAGGAGAATTCGAGAGACTGTTGCCTTATGAAAACCAAGTTTCTGGCTGATTTCAACGGTCCCCATCTCCTGATTGTATGGTGAAAAACATGAAAGGATGGTTAAGGCTTTGTCTATGGAATTGCTTTTTTTAGTTTGCTGTCTCATATTATTTGTCGACCTGGAGGCTGTTGGACCTCATCACGACCCAGTCCGAAATCCTCAAGTTTTCGACTCATCTGTAAGAGCCACGCCCTTTCTTGATACCGGGCTGCCTTGTTATCTCTTTTACCTTATTCAGGCCTCTGATTTACCTTCCCTTCGCGAAAGGCCGCTGTATAGGCTTGGCACCACCTGTCCTGATCCAGCAAGACTGCTGTAGCTCTTAAGGTTCCCATGAGCTTTTTGTCCAGAGGATCGACAATAGCCGAGTTAAGCCCTGACTTCATAGCAAGGGTCAGGAAAGCCCTGTTGAGCAGAGTGCGCTCGGGCAGACCAAAGGAGATGTTGGACAACCCGCAAATAACATTGACTCCCTCGAATTCCCGACGCACCCGTTCGATGGCTGCCAGGGTCATCAGTCCTGCTTTCGTATTGGTGCTGACGGACTGAATGACGGGATCGATATAGATACTTTCCCGTTTCATCCCCAGAGCCTCCAGATCTGAAATGAGTCTTGCAGCGTTTTCAAGAACCTGATTTTCATTCTTTGGAATCCCCCGGTCATCGATACAAAGTGCCACCAGATCACAATCCCTGCGTTGGATAATCGGGACCATGCCTTCGAAACGGGCCGTTTCCCCTGTTGTCGAGTTAAGCATGGGCCGATGTTTGACCTTTCCGAGGACTGCCTTCAGGCTCTCGGGACTGGGACTGTCTATACAAAGTCTGGCATGAGGGGCAGTCTCCTGAATGATCTCAATCAACCAGAGCAGATCATCAACCTCAGACCTATGTCGGGATCCGGCATTCACATCGATCAGGTCGGCCCCTGAGTCCAGTTGAGATCTCACTTCGGCCTGAATATATGCCATATCCCGGTTGGCAATGGCCTCGTTTATCCGTTTACGGCTCGTATTGATCCGTTCGCCTACTATTAGCATGAGCTTCTTCCTTAATGATTGGCAATCGACTTACTTATGGCTTTTCCAGGAATTCATTACATAGAGGCCCCTATATGCCTTAGTCACGCACGGCATCCCGGTTCAAATGATATGGCTCGAGATAACAGGCATGGAGGAAGGCCTCCGTATACCCGGGCGTACCGGCCAACTCAATATACTTAATGCGCGAGCATAAATCTTTAGCTTCAATCCGCTTCGTGGATGACAACAGCAGGAGCTTTGCGCCAATACCGGCCGCGTTTCCTACCTGAAGAAACTTGGTCAGAGGAAGTGAAGGCAACAGGCCTATGGCTATGGCGTTGGAAATATCCAGGTAGTTACCAAAGGCGCCGGCTAAAATTACCCTGTCGATATCATTCTCAGAAATATTGTTATGGGCGATAATAATCTTCATTGCCGCTTGAATGGCGGCCTTGCCCAATTGAACCTCGCGAACATCCTTCTGGGTTATCGAAATCCTGTGATTGCCCCGGCCTTCTTTGCCGGGAACAAGCTCAAATTCCAATTGGCCCTTTCGATTGACAACACCGGGATGGGAACCTTCTGTCATGTGGCCTCTTCTGTCCAGCACACCCGCTGAGCAAAGCTGCGAGATGGCATCTAAGATTCCGGACCCACAGATCCCTATGGGATCTACATCATCTATTGTCCTGAAATGAACACTATCACCAGACAGAGATACCTTCTCAATGGCCCCTTTAGAAGCCCTTACGCCGTTTTCTATGTGATAGCCTTCGAAGACCGGTCCCGAGGCACAGGATACGCTGGTTATCTTTCCCGGGGTTATCAGTGATATTTCCGTATTTGTGCCAATATCCACCAAAAGAGCGGTCTCATTTTTCCAATGATCAGCTGTGGCCGTCAATGCGGCCACGTGATCTGAGCCAATAAAACCTGCAATGAGCGGTGGAAAATAGAGATAGGCTCCAGGAATGAAATCCAGCCCAATATCACGGGCTTTAACGTTCAAATCCCCGGTCTCGACGGGCACAAAGGGAGAGGAGGCCAATTGCCGGACCGGGAAGCCCAGCATAAGGTGATGCATGGCCGTGTTGCAGACAACCACGGCTTCCAGGATATCCCCTGTTTCTGCACCTATTTCGGCGCATAGGCTTTTGGCCAATTCCTTTAGCGCAACAGTAGCCAGTTCCTCCATTGTGCCCCGGCCGCCGGGCGTCCTAATCGCAAAGCTGATACGAGTTATAATGTCATCTCCACGACTGACCTGGGGATTCAAAATCCCTTTTGCAGCTAAAGTCCTTCCGCTGTTTAAGTCAATCAAATAGCCTGCAATTTTGCTGGAGCCAAGGTCAACAGCCAGCCCTAATGGCCTGGAATCGGGCGGACAGATGCCAATCACCTCCCCTTGTCGGACATGGGCTGTTAGCCTCCACTTCCATTCCCGCAACCGTATTGAAAGATCCCGCAACACATAATGATCTATATGTATGGGGCCTTGGATGTTGATCTCTTCAAGCAGGTTCTCCGCGTCTGGTACGGGCTCGGTTAAAGACGGCGGTTTCAGTTCACAAGCAACTGTGTTTAGCGGGAGATCCAGGGGAAACCCTATCTCCAGCCCTTCCACCTGAAGGCGCTGAGAGGAAGTTATGGCTTCCAGGGGCACGAAGACCTTGCAGGGGACTTTGGGATAGGTCTGGCAGGCCAGCCGCCAGCCGCCGTCCAGTTCCTCTTCTGAAAAGACCTCACGCTGGGCAGGAGTTAACTCTGAAACGGTTCCCTCTATTATTCGTATTTTGCAGTTCTTACATTTTCCAGCGCCCCCGCAGAGACCGGCCAATCCAATGCCCATCCTCTGTGCAGAGTCCAGGATAGACTCCCCATTTCTGCTTGGACCCTCTTTGCATAAAGGCTCAAACTCAATCAGGTGTTCGCTCATATCTTCCTTTTCTATCTGTAAACGCCGTATTCTTTGGTGAAATCAATCATTGCATGCAGGGTGTCCGGTTTTCCTTGATCCATTGCTGTTCCGCAACTCATGATATAGCCGCCGTTTTTGCCTGCCACATCGATGAGGTTCTTGCAGTAATCCTTTACCTGATCGGGTGTCCCGGTCATGAGCAAGCTGGCTGGTGCGTTACCCGCGATACAGGTTGTATCTCCAAGGAGCTCTTTTGCCTTAGCCATATCCGTCCTGTCGAACAACCAGATGCAGTGGCCCTTGGGGAGCTCTTTCAAATACTCCAGGCGGGAGTCATAACCGCCCTCGGCAAATAACAGAGGCACACACCCCTCTTTGATCAGGCCTAAAATGACCGATTTCAATCCCGGCCAATAGAATGTCTTGAACTGCTCATCAGACATAAACCCGTCAGCTCCCTTGTGCAAAGGCATGAATGCGATAGGGTTCCCTGAAAAGTTCACGCCGGCCAATCCCTGCTTAATTGCCAAAGGAGTAATTCTCTCAATGGCCTTTAAAATCATGTCCGGCCGCCTGTACATGTCACTCATCATATTGCGTGTGCCTCTCAGGGTATCAGCCAGGATATCGTAAGGCGCTTTTGATATGCCACCGGCGCCGCTCACAAAACCCTTTGCCTGGGCTTCCATTTCAAATTTACCGATGTGCCCTCCCCACTCAAACGCCACCCGGCCTGCTTCCTGTAATGCCTTTAAAGCACCCTGAACTTCCGGCGTACCGAAACCGATCATATGTCCGCAGATTAGGGGCATCTCCCATATGTCGGTAAAAGGGGGAACGGCTCTGAGCGGCTCCAGTGCCCCGAAGATACGGGGCAAATAGGTCCTGAACCAGAAATCAGAAGGGTCATCAATCAGGGCCTGATACTCATCAGCAAGCATATATTCATCTTCAATGCACTGGTAACCGGAACTGTCAGAGACCCCGTGGCCGGGCCAGTTGTATTGTCTGAAATCAAGGACCTCAAAACATTTGCCTGTGCCGACCAGCCCCGGACTCACATAATAATCGGGTCTATAATCATCAAGATATTTATTCCAGACGGAGACCAGCTTTTCAGCGTCATACATCACCTCACCTGGTGATACACCATATAGGTCTGCCGGCATGAAGGTGAAAAAGGGGAACACGGGCACCCTGTCGGGAGTCTTCTTCAATTGAACAGCATCCTTACACCTGGTTACCCTTGCTTTGTAAGAGGCTTCCGCTTCCGGGCTTACAAATTCTATTCCTTCAGGGGAGAGCCAGGTGTTGAATCTGGCTTCCTGCCGTTCTTCCCTTGACATCTCTTCCCATTTTTGTTCCATCTCATCATCCTCCAATCCATCCCTTGGTTAATTGCACCGCCTCCATGGCGTCCAGGCCATAGGCATCAGCACCGGTGTAGGTCATGATCTGCTCATCAATCTGACCACCGCCGATCATGATCTTTACAGAATCCCTCAGCTCGGCCTCTTGAATGGCCCCAATGGTTTCTTTCATTGCATCAAATGCCAGGGTTAGAAAGCCGCTAAGACCGACGACCTTACTTCCGGTCTCTTTTATGGCCTCTACAAACTTTTCTTTGGGAACATTGATCCCGAGGTCAAAAACCTCGTACCCATTCATGTCCAGTGTAAAGACGACCATGTCCTTGCCAATGTCATGAATGTCTCCATCAACAGTTCCTATGATGACCTTACCCAGGCGCTTGCGATCATCTTCCTTGCCGGATCCAAGATAGGGTTCGACCAGTTTGTTTATGCCCTTAAGTATCTCCCCGGCGAAGACAAGGTCGGGGATGAAATAAACACCATTTGCGAATTTTTCACCAACAAGACCCACGCCTTTCCTTGCATAAGCCAGGATATCAACGGGATCCACGCCCTGTTCTAAAGATTTGGTAGTTAAATCCAGCGCCTCCTGTTCCTTCAGGTCTACCATCAGGTTCACTAATTCCTTTGACATTATTATGCCCCCTTTCCTAAAATCTATATTGTTGAAGCATTTACAATTTGCAATTTTACGATCTCTTTATTACGGGATCGGCATCATTTTGCCCTGGGTGGGTATGTGTTTATGTGGCCCGTTCCAAACAACCCTGAGGTCCCAGGGCCATTTTTTCCCTTTGCCCCATTGAGCACCGGCAATAGGTGTGGTGGCGTAATTCTGCTTGTTATATTTTATATGTCCGACAATCGTATCCATGTCCGTTTCTGCTATGGCGTCTCGAATTTTCTTCTTGTCCAGTGTCTTGACCCTGTTAAGCACATTTGCCACGATCTCAAAAACTCCATATTCGAAACCAAGAAGTTGGATCCACTGCTTCCCTGTTTCCGCCTCCCAGTCATCACAAAGCTTTTTACAGTCATAGCCCATAAGAGAGGATTTATAGGGATGTGTGGGGCCCCACCAATATTCCAGTGAGAGGCCCATGGGAAGATTTCCACCGAGGGATTCTATATCAGATGGAAACAGGAGTGACCTTCCCATGGTAGCAATCTTCGGTTTAAACCCCAAACGGTGACACTGTCTCCAGGCCGTTGTCCAATCAGGGGGGATCATATTTCCAAAAAGAATTTCAACCTTTTCTTTTTTCCAGGTGGAGATAAAGCTGCTGTAATCCTTATGCCCGTAAGGAACCAATCCCATGTCTATAATTTTATAGCCCCTGGGAATCAGAATATCTTGAGATGCCTTCACAATGGCAACTCCATCGGTATCATTGGCCGCCAGCATTCCGATGACTTTATTGGTTTCAAGCTGCTCCCACATGCCGTAATAGGCGGGAAAGAGATCGGGGACTAACCCGAAGTTAAGGAAAGACCACTGATAGGGTGCTGCTGTAAGCCACATTTCAATAGGGTTTTCCGAAGCGATACATGGCACCTTATACCTCTCACAGATGCCCGTGACGGGATTCACGGTGGCCGGCGTGCCATAGACAACCATAAGATCCACCTTGTCCTTAAGGATGAGCCTTGAGGCGATCTCGCCGGCCTTGGTCGGGTTACTCTCTGTATCCATGAGTTTTATTTTGACCGGTAGTTTCTTCCCATATTCCTTGATGAAGATGCCTCCCCCTTTGTTTATTTCATCTACGGCCCTCTTGCCCACCCATTCCGCCGTTTCGCCAAATCCGGCGATAGGTCCTGTGGAGGGATTGGGGCGGCCGATAAGGATATAATCCCTTTTTGCCGCCCGTGCCGGTTTCACGAGTGTGGGCATCACGGAGGCAACGCCGAGTGCGGCTGTACTCTTGCCAACCTTCTTAATAAAATCGCGACGAGTAATCTCTTTGTCCTCTTTTCCTGTCTTCATGTTTCTCCTCCTTCCTTCTAATCGCTTAGGTGTACGACCCAAAAACACAGGCATTCCTGCCTTAATCGATTCCCGGTTGGTCAGATTTTAAAACTCCAGGGTTATCTCGACTGCCCACTTGCAATCAGCATACGTTTCATTTGACAGAAGACTCATAGGGTACCATGGTGAAAGCTAATCAAGCCTTCGCCATGGCTCTGCATTAAACCATCACTCATTTCGGAAGCGGGAACATTATCTCTGCTGTTTTCCTGATCTCGGGATGCTCCTTGTTATAAACGATCTCCAGTTCCCAGGGCCATTTCTTCCCTTTGACCCACTGACCTCCTACCAGAGGTGTCTCGCTATAGTGCTCTTGGTTAAATTTGACGGAACCAACGATAGTGCTCAAATTGGTCTCCCCAATCGCCGCCCTGATTTTTTCCTTATCAAGGCTTCCGGCCCGCTTGAGGACATCGTAGGCGATCTCGAACCCGGCATACTTAAATCCAATGGGTGGAGTCCATTGTTTTCCCGTGTCCTTTTCCCACGCATCACACAGTTCCCTGGATGTCTGGCCCGTCAGTGAGGATTTAAACGGATGGTGGGGGCTCCACCAGACTTCCGTGGTCAAACCGTTGGCCAGATTCCCGCCAAGGGCTTCTACTGCTGAAGGGAAAAGAATGGATTTTGCGGCTGTTGCTATTTTAGGGACAAAGCCCTGCTGATGAAATTGTCTCCAGGCGGTAGTCCAGTCCGGAGGTATAAGAACAGAGTTAATGATCTCTACTTTCTGCTTCTTGAATTTATTGATGATGGTGCTGAAGTCCTTGGTGAAAAAAGGGAATCTTCCCGGGTCCACCATTTTGTAGCCCCTGGCCGGAAGCTTCTTGGTGAAAAGCTCGGCAAACAACACTCCATCAGGATCGTTGGGCCACAACCCGCCGACAACCTTATTCGTTTTGCTGCTACGCTCATCCCACATGGAAATATACATATCTATTAATGAATCAGCGGTCCAGAAGACATGATACGTCCATTTGTAAGGACCTCCTGTAAGCCACGCCTCCACAGGAGCATCCAGGGAGATACATGGCATGTTATACCTTTCACACACTGAGCTTACCGGATTGACGGTGTCCGGGGTGTGCAATACGATCATCAGGTCCACTTTATCTTTGATTATCAGCTTCGAGGCCAGCTCTGCCGCCTTGGTAGGATTACTTTCCGTATCAACTAATTTCTGTTTGACGGGGACCTTTTTACCCAGCTCTTTAATAAAAATTCCGCCCTTTTTGTTAATTGCCTCAATGGCCTTCCTGTCCGCCCACGGAGAGGACGCTCCAAAATCGGCAAGAGGGCCGGTTGAGGGGTTCGGGTGGCCAATAAGGACGTAATCCCGCTTGGCAGCAAAGGCTTTTTTGGTAAAGGCTGGAAAAACGGCAGCAGCTCCCAGTGCAGCCCCTGCAACACTAGTTTTTTTGATAAAATCCCTACGAGTGATACCTTTATTATTTCCCCCTTCCATTTTGCACCTCCTTTTTATTTGGTTCATTACTCCAACAATAGTTGCCCAAATCCACCAACAAAAAATTTTCCCTCCTTTCTACGATATTAAGTCTTCATCCCTCATAGAAAAATGGTCCCAAGATTCATGCTGGTCTTGAGATTTATGTCCATTTTATGCTTCGTATAGCTGGGGTACGCTATCTCCAGGCTATACCTGCCGCTCTTCTCTTTAAGGTTGTCTATCTTGAAATCACCGTAATTATTCGTAGCCACTCTGTCGATTACCTTTTTCCGGCCTTTACTCAGGGTCACCTGTGCGCCTTCTGCGCATTCGTCTGTATCCTGGAGCGCTACAGCACCCGCGATAAAACATTTGGTATACCGGTACAGATTCTTGTAATACACATGCACCTTGGTTTTGTATTTGGGCTGGTAAACCTCAAGTTCATCTGATTTTATAACCTTCGCCATCTCTCTATCCTCGGCATGTATAACGCTCAAAGCTCCCGTCGGACAGGCCTGAACGCACCTCGGCTCTTTCCAACCCTCTTCCAGGAGATGGATGCAGAAGGTACATTTCTGCGGCACGGCCTTCTCATCATTCCACCAGATTGCGCCATAGGGACATGCATCAACAATACTCCTCTGTCCCTTGGCCTTTTCCGGGTCTATGATGACAATGCCGTTCCCCATTTTGTACACGGCCCCGTCTTTTGCTGCCTTGATACAGGGGGCGTCATCACAATGCATGCAGGGGATGGGCAAATAGGCGACATCCACCTTCGGATACTGCCCTCTCTCCTTGCGCATGATATTCATCCATCTCTGGCCATGCCTGGGCTGGGCCGCCGAATAAGGCAGATAATCATTCTCAACGAACTCATCCTTGCAGGCCAAAAAACAGTTGTTGCAATCGTTACATTTGGCCACATCGATGACCAGGTTCCATTTCTTCATTTTATCCACCCCCCCTTAATACTTTTCTATTTGCACAAGGCATGAGTTGGGCGCCTGACCGCATGAATTTTTTGTGATGTAGCGGCTCGGTGTAAGGAGATTTATGCATCCGGCACGATCCGCAGATTTTCCCGGTTTGCCCAGCGGGTCATAATCCGCACTGGATTCATAAGAGTGAGTCGTACCGGGCGGAACGCGCTCGGTCACCTGGGCCGCACAAATGACCTGTCCCCGATCATTGAACACCTTGACCAGATCCTGAGCCCTGATACCCCGGTTCTCCGCATCCCTTGAATTGATTCGGATAATCCAGTAGTAGTATCCGTCCTCCTTGAGAACTCGATGGTCTTTGATCTCATTAATCCAACTTTCCTTTGCATCGCCCACGGTATGGAAGCTGAAACGAGGGTGGGGGGTGATCAACTGCAGCGGATACTTGTTGTAAAGCCTATCGGTGTGATGTCCTTCCCAGGAAATCATGTATTTGGGGATAAGCGGTCGCTCTTCGTCTCCCGGATCAAATCTCCTGAGACTGGAGGACTCAAACTCAATTAACCCTGATGTAGTCTGGAGGCCTTTCCCGAACTCTGCCTGGGACTCGGGGGCCGGGCCCCAGTCCGGCGTGTCCTTGATTCTGTCCTCGGCGAACCATCGCAAGGCCGGTGT
>JAUWMM010000045.1 GCA_030613145.1 Desulfobacterales bacterium
AAAGGGAAACTCGTACAGGGGGTGAAGTATTGTCGCCCGCGCCACCGCCATGCGAACAAGATCTTTGGCCTTGCTTGTGGCACGCCCAGGATCAAAGGTATGGACCCAGGAACCCTGGTCTCGTACATTGGCCATCTCAAAGAGATATTTGTTCAAGCCGGCCTCACGGATGGTGTCCTGAAAAAGGGGTTCGTGGGTTCGAGGAGAACAGGAGGCTACGACTACCCGATTGAGTTGGTGCTCCTCAATCATGGCCTTCATCTCTACCTGCGAGTCCGTGGAGCAGGCAAAGAGATATTCGTGCGCAAAAACTACATGGGGAAGCGTCGTTACGTACTCAGTCACCTCGCCCACATCAATTGTACCGGCGATATTGATGCCGCAGTCGCAAAGAAAAACCCCAATGCGCGGCTCTTCCTCCGTGATGTCACGCTCCTTGGGATAGGCTTTCTCCTTGACCAGGGTCCCCCTTGCCTCTGCAAGGAGGCTGGTAGCCGCACCGGCTGCACTGCTGCCCTGAAGGACCGAGCTCGGGATGCCCTTGGGACTCTGAATCACACCACAGGCAAAAATACCCGGCCTGGAAGTGGAAATCGTATCAAGCGGCTGACTCTCACAAAATCCGAATCGATTTAGCTCGATGCCAAGGTTTTTAGCCAGCTCCAAAAAGGCCGGATCAGGCCGGAGCCCGACTGACAGAATGACCATGTCAAAGGTTTCGCTTTGAATCTCGCCCGATTCGTCTACATAGGCAAGATCCAGGTTGTGCGTTTGCGGGTTCTCCAGCACCCGTGAGATCATGGACCGTACATATCGAACGCCTCCAGTGGTCCTAGCCCGATTATAATAGCGCTCGAAGCCCTTACCGGGTGCCCGCATATCGATGTAAAAGACTGTAGGCTCGATCTCCCTGTCGTGCTCCCTTGAGATCATGGCCTGCTTGGTTGCATACATGCAGCATACATACGAACAGTACTCACAACCAAGGGAGGCATCGCGTGATCCCACGCACTGGATCCACGCGATCTTCTTAGGTTCTTTTGCGTCAGAGGGTCGCTGGATGTGGCCCTTAAACGGGCCGCCGGCCGAAAGGATGCGCTCGTATTCAATGCTGGTAATCACATTCGAATAGCGCCCGTATCCGTATTCCGGTTTTAAGCGGGCATCAAAGGTTTCAAACCCGGTAGCCAGGATCACAGCCCCGGCGTCAATTTCTATAATCTCATCCTTTTGATCAAAATTGATCGCACCAGGCCCACAGACTTCTTGACACACCCCGCACGCCCCGGTGTTTAGATGGACACAGGTCTTCGGGTCAATCTGGGCCACATTGGGCGTGGCCTGAGCAAATGGTATATTGATCGGTTTGCGAGGTCCCATACCCCGGTTAAATTCCGAGGGGATAACCTGGGGTTTTCTGGCGCAGATATCTTCTAGTTTGATATGGCCTGTAGGGCATACAGAGGCACAGGCCCCACAGGTTAGGCATACCTCAGAATAAAGGTGAAAAGGTGTGTCTACCTCCAGATCCACGCCTCGCCCTGTAAGGCTAATCGCACTGACCCCCATGCGCTCCTCACACATCCGCGTGCAGAGTCCACACAGGATACAATCATTGGTCTCCGGCCTAAAGCGTGGTTGCTCTATGCCATATTCTCTAGCCAGCTCCTGGAGTACCTTCACATCCGGACAGCGCGCCAGCAACAGCTCCAAAATCATCCGCCGACCAGTGACGACCCTTTCGCTGTCAGTCCGCACATCCATGTCTCGCCAGACCGGATAATTGCAAGACGTAACCAGCCGGGTTCTCCGTCCATCATAAACCTCTACGGTGCACAGCCTGCAAGCCCCTGCCGGACTCAATGCCCTGTGGTAACACAGCGTAGGGATATTAACATTGTACTGCCGAGCGACTTCCAGGATTGTCTGGCCTTCTTGGGCTACAACCTCTCTGCCGTTGAGTTTGAAGGTTATCATTTGGAAGTCTCCCTGCTTGTCAAAGCCAATCCACCGTTCGTCAGTAGCCCAGCACCAATGCTTCCTGTCAGCTTGCGATCTATCTCGATAGCATAGTAATTCATAGTCCGCCCAAGGCGGATCGAACTAAATCACGAAGCGATTTAACAACTCGACTCTCTGAAGCCGTCACGGGGATTATTATCTGACCGTCAAGCAACGGTGAGCCTTGATTTGGGGGGCGCCACATTCGACCGGAATTCGTAGGCGCTTGGTTCAAGCTAAATTTTTTAGAGCGGTCGTCACATTTTGTCAAGAAGATTGTTTCGTTACGCTTCACACTTCTTGCCAGGTGTCGCTATTTGCAACACAAAAAAAAAGGACTTTGCTTGTGCGGCAAAGTCCTTTTACTACTTTCGTGGCGGTATGTTTAGGGCAAGAATGGCAAAGTAGAATTATGCGGCCCGCTTGAAACTCCTTTCTACGGCCTGATAAACCTCATCCGGCGTAAAAGGCTTGGGCACATAATCGGTGGCACCTAACTTGATTGATTCAACAGCCGTTTCGACAGTGGCATAGCCCGTGATCATGATCACCGGGATTGTGGGATACTCCTCCCTGATACTCCTCAGTAAGTCTAGCCCTTTAACTCCCGGGATTTTCATGTCGAGCAGTATCATATCTACAGGCCTTTCTGACAGGATCTCCATGGCAGAATGGGGCGTTTCGGCATGCTCCACGTAATAGCCTCTCGGCTTGAGGATCTTTCTAATGCTGTTTCCCACCACGACTTCGTCATCAATGACCAGGATTTCAGGAAGGGCAGTCGGGGCTTCTTCGGGCACATCTTCCCAGTCAACCATGGGTATCTCTGAGCCATCCAAGGCATTCACATAGGTTGGGCTTGAATACCTGGATACTTCGTCATAGTCAAACGGCAGGTCTATGTCTATTGCAGACCACCCAATCTCTTCGGCAAGTAGCCTGGGCTTTGCTTGGGCCTTAAGCTGCATCTTTTTGATCTTCGGGCATATGCCGTCTTTGGTCTTGCACGACCTGCCCTTCTTTGCATAGATCTCACATTCTTGCTCCCCTAAGGCGCAAAATGAGCTCGACACCTCACCTTCTACGGGTCGAATTGGGATCACCTTCCCTAAAGAGGGTTCTTCCAGGGCTTGGCCCACTTTTTCCCTGAGTTCAGCAGGCGTGAAGGGCTTGGATATATAATCCAATGCACCGAGCTTGGTAGCCTCCACGGCAGTTTCGATGGAGGGATATCCTGTAACCATGACCACCTTCAGGTTTGGCCATCTTTCCCTTATGATCCCAAGGAGTTCAATACCATTGACCTGAGGCATCATAATATCCAGTAGCACCAGTTCGAATAACTCCTTTTCAATCTTGTTTAGGCCATCATCGGCACTTAGGGCTACATCAACGGAGAACCCTTTCCTGGCAAGGACCTTTTCGATACTCCTGCCAGCCGTCACCTCATCGTCGACCACTAGTATTTTGTTTGCCTGTGTTTTCATATGGTGCCCTCCTTCGGATATTGATTTCGGAGTTATGAAATCAACCATTGTTACCGACATAAAGAGCAAACTGTGTGCCAAAAGAGAAATTTTAGCTTAACTTCCTGTAATTACAAGCATATAATACTGCCTGCTCGACATATTGGCTATAGCAAATGTATAATTTTCATATACTATAATTGGACAAGATCTTAATTTATATTGTAATATCAATGAGATATAGCATGTATAGAAAAAATATACACTGTATTGCCAGGAAACCTTGGGGTGTTCGAGGGTGAGGGGTAATAAGCAAGAATGGTGAACTATTACAAGGTATTAGGTCAATTAACCAGTTATGTGGAGAGCTGCGGTTTTACCTGTCTGACCTCAATCCCGTATTTTCTCATGAGGCCTTGAAAATTTGTCCTCTGCATACCAACATCTTTGGCCGCCCTGGTCACATTCCAATCATTTCTCTTTAGGGCATGGATTAGAAAATCTTTTTCCACCTTTTCTACGGTTTTTACCCTGATTTCTTTCTTGAGTCTCTTTAGTTCGATATTCGTTCTGGGGGGTGCAGAGGGAACCTTTTGGGGTTCACGAAATTCAGGAAGGTCTTTATAGGTGAGCACATTCGTGTCCGAAGCGACGACAGCAGCTTGTATCACATTTTCCAATTGCCTGACATTGCCGGGCCACTCATACTGACAAAGGGCCCCCATGGTGTCTCTTGAAATTGACCGGACTGGCTTTCCAAAATCCTTAGAGTACCTTTTTAGAAAATGATAGGCAAGCAGGGGGATATCAGACTTACGGTCACGCAGTGGTGGTGCGCTAATAGGATAGACAAAGATTCTATAATAGAAGTCTTCCCGGAGGGTCCCGTCGGAAACCATTGTCTTTAAGTCTTTATTTGTTGCAAAGACGAGCCGCACATCCACGCTTTTTGTTTGAGTGGAGCCCACAGGCAAGAATTCTCTTTCCTGGAGGAACCGTAGCAGTTTTCCCTGCACCTCCATGTTTATGTTGCATATCTCATCCAAAAAAACCGTGCCGTGATCAGCCACCTCGAACACCCCCGGCTTGTTATTGATGGCTCCCGTAAAGGCCCCCTTTACATGACCAAAAAGTTCGCTTTCTAGGAGTGCGCCTGACAAGGCAGCACAGTCAATAGCAAAGAATTTCCGTGCCTTGCGTTTGCTCAACTTGTGTATGGCTTGGGCGATCAATTCCTTGCCGGTGCCGCTTTCTCCGACGATCAACACATTGCTGTCCGTGGGGGCGACTTTCTTGATCATGTTGAAGACAGTCTCCATCTTTGGGCTTTCTGAAATGATTTCCTGAAAGCCTGATGTTATGGAAGACTGTGAAGCAAGTTCCCGGTCTTTTGTAATCGCTTTTCTTTCTTTAATCGCCTTGTTCAACACGGCCCTGAATTCAGTAGGGGTGAAAGGTTTTGGGAGATAGTCAAAGGCCCCCATCTTCATAGTTTCTACGGCTGAAGCAACTGTGGCATAGCCTGTAATAACCACGACCACAATATCTGGATCCGCGTTTTTAATGAACCGAAGAACTTCCATGCCGCCCATTTCGGCCATCTTGAGATCCGTAAAAACGATTTCATAGGGGTCGTCTTCCATCATGCGGAGGGCCTCATGTCCACTAAGTGAATAACCCACGTGATAGCCCGCCTTTTGTATGATCTTCTGGCAGCTTTTACAGACTGTCAGGTCGTCGTCAATAACAAGTATTCTCATTGGCGAAAGTGCCTTGTAAATCCTAACCCGGACAAGCCGGAACCAAAACAAAAAAATCTTATCACGAAAGCGCGAAAGTACGAAGACACGAAAGTCTGAATGTCATTATATTTCGTGCTTTCCCTGGCCCAGACCTGGCACATAGGCTAAGTCGGCGGCTGATCCGGGCACGTAGCGCCAGGGCAGGCAATCTTTCGTGTTTTCGTGATTAATCTTGTAATTTTCTGGCAGAAAAAACACGAATTTGAGAACTAAGGAACTACGCCTCAATTTGCAACCGGTTGAGCTGAAAGCAGACGAAGAGGGGTTTGTTACTGTGAGCTTTGAGTCTTCAGCTTTCAGCTTCTACACCACTGGCAAGGTGATTGTAAATGTCGTTCCTCGTCCAACTTGACTTTCAACCGATATCGTTCCGTCATGTCGTTCAACGATGCCATGTGATATGGATAGCCCAAGGCCAGTACCAGTATCTTTTGTTGTAAAAAAAGGATCAAAAAGCTTTAGCCTGATGTCCTCGGGGATCCCACGACCCGTATCCTTAATCCTCAATACGATGTTGCGCCGTCTTTTATCATATGAAGTTTCTACCTGAATTTCCCCGTCCCTTTCAATCGCCTCCATGGCATTGATTAACATGTTGACGATGACCTGCTGAAATTGATCTCTGTCAAGTTTGACCGCGGGCAGGTTGTCGGCAAGGCTTTTCTCGATCGTGATATTTTTAAACGAGAACTGTTTCCTGACAAGACTCACCATGCCGGCAACAATTGTGTTCAGGTCAGATTCCACCTTTGCCGGGGCTTCCTGCCTTGCAAATTCCAGAAGCCCCCTGACGATATCACGGCATCTCAGGGTCTCATCCGCGATTGTTTTTAAGTCTTCATACATGGAGTCCTCTTCCGTCAATTCTTCCAGCAGAAGCATGCTATTGGTCAAGACCGCCGTGAGGGGATTGTTTATTTCATGGGCAACCCCGGCAGCAAGCTTTCCAACGGAGCCCAACTTTTCCTGTTGAAGGAGCATTTCCTGAGTCTTGATTTCCTGTGTGACATCGCGCGATACCTCTACGATATATGAGACTTTCCCTTCTTCCATAACCGGATAGGCTGAAACTGCATGGTGAATCGGTTTATCATTCCGGTCGAGATGGGTGTGTCTGGCATGATGCGGTCTGCCTGTCTTAAGGACCTCAGCAACAGTACATACCCCCTCGGGCGGTCCGGTCGGGGACTCTTCCCCGTGAAGTATCTCATAACAATATCTCCCAACGATGTTTTCCTTTGGGGCCTTGAGCTTCTTGAGCAGGGATTCATTGACACGGAGGATCTTATATTCAGGGCTGATAACAAGGATGTCTTCCTGGATACTGTCTAATACCGTCCTCAAAAACCTCCGCGTGTTGATCAGCTCTTTTTGGATACTAAAAACATCGTAAAGAAGGTTGGAGGCTACGGCATCGAGTACCGGAACTTGGGAGGCTTTGCGTACCAATATACGAATTAAAGCATCCCTCTGGCCAGCTAGGTCGAGAATAAAATCGAGGTCTTTGCGTTCGCATACGACCTCCAGATCAGTAGTGGTCTCAATGCCCAGCTTTCGGGCGTACTGGTAGCCGGGAGCCTCGGGATTTGGATCGCCTACGATGACTACCGAAGCGTTCACCATTGGAGGCCTCTGACGATGGGACATTTCAAGGATCGTTTTACATCGCTTTCCCCCGCCAACGATTCCGATCCTGAGGTCTTTTTCAATAATCTTATCTGATGTCATGTGCGCTACCAATCCCCATAAAATCGCCCCGCGATTTTATTAAAATAAAGGTAGGAGTTTAGCCTTTTGAAAAAACCCAGATTTTACTCACTCCTGTAAACAATTTTGGGATTTGCGATTCGCCTGGCTCAATTGCAAAAACTCGGGCTAACGCCCTCAAACAGTTTGCAATTCTTAACGCCAGGCTCATCGTAAATCTTTTTCCAAAATTGCTCAATGTCGTTCGCAAAACAGGGTTTTTGAAAACGCTAAATTGTTACAAATAAAGTTGTTTCGCCTCTTAAAAAATGAACATAGGCGACTCGCCCTAATTTAGGACACAGCATACTTCGATAAAGGGTCTAAATCAAGGTAAAAACAAGAACTAAATCAACTAAATACGAAGCATACTTCATCTCGTCCTTGCTGACCGAGTGTTTATTATTTAGACACAAGTACGCCCTTTTGCAAGTGTACATAATTTAGACGGTTGCGTCTATTTTCTCACAGCGCATAACCTGTTGAAATAACAGCTAACTGCATTCCCGTCTTCTAGTGTGTCTATTTTTGCCTCAATAAAGCACTATGCCATTCTTTTCATTTGACGCCTGTATCTATGTAATTATCAACTATTACAAGAAGATACAAATTATGTGTTCTTGTGGCATGCTCGTTGCTGTACTTATTATCAAAAACAGAAACAAGGGAGGGAAATCATGATGGCTGCCAGCAAGAAATCAAGCGTAAAGGGACTGAAAATTGCCCAAGACGAATGCATCTGGATGAAGGCTGGGGTCGTAAACTTTAGGCTGTGCGATAGCAATTACGATTGCATAAACTGTAGCTTTGACAAATCCATAGCCAAAATTGTATCTGAGAATAGACAAAAACGTAGCGCAGGCTTGGTACTGAAGGGCAAGAAGGATCGCATGAGAAGCTGGCGTGAACATTTCAACGAGTTGGATGCCAGCCAGCGCCAGTGCCGCCACATGCTGTCCGGTCGCGTAGAATATAAGATCTGCGCCAATGCCTTCCTGTGCCACAAGTGCGAATTTGACGAACTCGTAGAAAATGAAGTGACTGCCCTTGACCCGATTTCACCAGTGACCCTGACCAATGTCTTAGGCTACTCCTTGGCCGAGGGGCACTACTATCACCGGGGCCATAGTTGGGCCATGATCGACTATGGAGCACGCATCCGTGTAGGGTTGGATGATTTTGCAACCAGGCTCTTTGGACCCAACAAGAACCTGGAACTCCCTTCCCTGGGTGATGAGGTGATCCAGAATGAAACAGGGTGGGTACTCAAGCGAGACAACCACCGGGCGGAGATGCTCTCACCTATTCAAGGGATTGTAACCGCTGTCAATCAAAAGCTCATAGATACCCCAGAGCTCATGCACAAATCCCCTTACCAAATGGGATGGCTTTTTATGGTGGAACCTACAAAAATGAAGAAAAACCTGAAAGATCTTATGAGCGGGCAAGAAAGCGTAGAGTGGATGCAAAACGAGTCAACACGTCTCAGGAATCTTGTAGCCGAAGAATACGGTGCAACTGCCTCTGCCGGTGGCTTTCCAGTCGACGATATTTACGGAAATCTACCGGAAATTGCCTGGGAGACACTCGTACATGAGTTTTTATTGACATAGCCTTCACAAGCGGCATCAAAATCTCAAAAGGAACCAATCAACAAGGTCTCCTGTGAAATGAATCAGCCGTTTCATAGGAGGCCTTTTTCAACTGTTTCGCACCGTAGGCACTATAAGCTGTTTCAAAACTCTTTGACGACTCCATTTTGGCCATTTTTGTCAAAAGTTCTTAGCGAAGCGAAGTGTTAAAAATTGTAACTGTTTGAGGGCGTTAGCCCGAGTTTTACAATTTTAGCGAAGCGAGCTTAGAACTTTCAAAAGTGGCCAAACAGACCAAGGAAAAGGGTTTTGAAACAGCTTCTAGACAATACCTAAGTGCTCGTATTCATCTCGTAAAAATCTTACGCAGTACCGGCAAAAATAAATCGGTTTTTCATCGATATGGTCCAGGACAGGAAAGCTGTTCATTATGCATCGATCTTCCTTGCAGTGCTGAAGGCGAAAGGTGTGGGCCATCTCATGGACAGCAATCTTTGCAGCCCTTTCAAAAAGGCGTTTTACGGGACCAGGTTCCCAGTCCTTGCCTCTGGCCAGCCGGTACGTGGAGATCACGGCTGCATTGCCCCCCAGTTCCCCCTCCCCAA
>JAUWMM010000292.1 GCA_030613145.1 Desulfobacterales bacterium
TGCGAACGTTCGCGTTTTCTTTTCCTTTACCAGGTTCGATATGGATGTCGGAAGCATTATATTTACTTGCGTCTAATATCAGCCGGTTGACAAGCTGGCCCACAGTCGCCTCATTTTCACTTACGGATGACATTGTCTCGCTGTCCTCATCATCCTCTTCGAAAGCCACCTCATATCGCAAGCGTCCTACCAGATCCTCCAGATTAACCGCATTTCTCGACTCAGATATGGATTCGATTCCCTCACCAAGATAACGCATGATATCCTCTACCAGTCCGACCCGAAACTCATAGCTACGCACATTGAGCCCCTGTTGGATCTCCATAATACGGTTGGAATCGTTGGGATTGTCGATGAGAATAGTAGCCCTATCCTTATCCCCAGCGATTGGTACCCAGCAGTGGGCTTTCAAGTAAGCTGTATTCAGTTTCTTTAAAAGCTCACCGGGCAGTTCAATATCAGGGTCATATTTGAAAAAGGGAATCTGATAGTAATGTTCAAGCGATTCCCCGATTTCTTCGGGGGTCAGCCGAAACTCTTTTAATAAGCAGTACGCCACCGAAATATTCTCTTTAGCGGCTCGGCTTTCAGCCTCCTTCAGTTTTTCGGGTGTTATGACTTTTCTGTGGAGCAAATAATCAAATGGACCTCGCGTTGCCTGCAGATCATACTGAAATTTTTGCCCTATGATTTGAGCCACCTCTTGGGCATGCATGAGATCTAACTCAGTAAAAGTAACCTCTCCTACCCGATTCATGACTTGAAGGACGCCTAGCATGGTATTATTGAACTTAATAGGAACAACCATCATGGAGCGAGTACGAAAACCGGTACGTTGATCATAACTGTGATCAAATTTCAATTTAGGATGCAGGGAGGCAAGGTGCTCTGTGTCGTAGACATTATCAATCCGCAAGGGCAACTGGCTCAAGGCAATGAAACTGGCAATTGACGTGGGAGTTAAGGGGAGTCGGATCTCATTGACCTCAACGCCGGTCTTGTACCTGGAAACAATCTCCCGGCCGTTACGTGCTCGCCGGTAGACCGTCAAACGCTCTGCTCTTACGAGTGACAACAACCCTTTCTCAAGATGGGGTAATACATCTTCAAATCTATCTGCTTCATGAATATTCCGGTATACTGAATTTAACTGTTTCTGATATTCCAGAGAGTTTTTGAGTTGCTCGTTATTTGCCTGACTTGATACTTGACTAGTTGCCATTTCTTCTCCCCCTTTGTGTGTCGAGTATTTAGCTGTTCATGAAGGAAAGCTAAAATGATACCTTACACTGCCCGGGCCAGGGTCAAAACATCTACAAATTCTGCTCCGGCCTTCATCAAGACCCGAGCACACTCATTCACCGTGGCACCGGTCGTGTAAACGTCGTCCACCAAGAGGATCTTACGACCCCTTATTTTCTCTGAATGGCGCAGGGAAAAGGCGTCTTTGATGTTTTTCCGGCGCTCTGGGCGGCTGAGTGTGGTCTGAGGTTCTGTCCACCGACTACGACACAGCGTTAGGCCGTCTAAAGTGATTCCATCCTTTTTTGCCCAACTCCTGATCAAAAGGTATGCTTGATTAAATCCCCGTACCCGGAGGCGCTTCACATGAAGAGGCACTGAAATAAGTAGATCAATGCCGCCCACATCCCAAAATTGAAAAAACGTCTCCCTGGCAAGGGCGCTCAATGGACGGGCAAGGGAACTCTTTTTTCGATACTTTAGCATATGAATGGACTCCATTAGGCTGCCGTCATATACCCCGAAGGCCCTTGCCCTTCTGAAATATTTTTTTTCAAGGAGGCACTCGGAACACGTATGGTTGTCTCCTTCCCGGGAAACAAACGGGAGACCGCATCTTGAACAAAAAGGGGGAACAATTGGCGTAAGGTCCTTTCGGCAGGGCTCACAAAAGTAAAGCTCAGTGAGATCAGAGAACGGATACGAGGCATCCAATCCGGCATGGGTCTGCCGGGAATCATAATAATCACCACATATGAGGCACTTGGGCGGAAAAACAGTGTGTAGAAATGCCCGCGAAATTCTTTGCAGCAAGGAGGACATAAGCCTTCATTTGTCATTCGTCATTGGTCAATAAGTGAGTGCCTAAAGTTTAAGGAACAAAACCAATTTAAGAAGCTTCCCCAAGCCCTTAACTTTAGCTCACTTTAGGCACGTTAGACACTTTAGCTCACTTCTCGGCGGTCACTGGCCATTTTACATTAATGCTCAATTTAACCGTTCAATGACTGCCCCTGCAAATTCAGAGCACTTGAGCTCCCGGCTGCCCGGAATCTGGCGGGCCAGATCGTGAGTTACAAGGCCATCCGAGATGCTTTTCCGGATGGCTTGCCCAATCGCCGAAGCCGCCTCTGCCCATCCCATATACTCCAGCATCATAACGCCGGATAGTATCAGTGAAACAGGATTTGCCCTGTCCTCACCGGCGTATTTGGGGGCTGTGCCGTGAGTGGCTTCAAAGACTGCATATCTGTCCCCAAAATTGGCCCCTGGGGCCATCCCAAGACCACCCACCTGGGCGGCCAGGGCATCAGAAAGATAGTCCCCGTTCAGATTTGGAGTAGCAATAACATGATAGGCCTCAGGCCTAAGCAGTACTTGCTGAAACATCATGTCAGCGATTCTGTCTTTGATAACCACTTTACCCGGGGGAACTTTACCGTCCGGCTGAAACTCAATGTCTGATTCAACCACGACGTGATCACCGAACATCTCATGTGCAGCCTCATAGCCCCACTTCATAAAGGCCCCTTCAGTATACTTCATGATATTTCCCTTGTGTACCAAGGTCACGCTGGGGAAATCGTGGTCCAAAGCATATTGGATGGCCCTTGCCACCAGCCGCCTTGAAGCCCTTCGGCTCATCGGCTTTATGCCAATGGCGGAATCCTTGGCCACATCAACTCCCATTCTATCCTTCAGAAAGGCGATCACCGCCTGGGCTTCCCTGGTTTGAGCTTCCCACTCGATCCCGGCATATACGTCTTCTGTGTTCTCCCGAAACACAACCATTTTGACCCTTTCCGGATGTCTCATTGGGCTGGGAATACCTTCTATATATCGAATGGGCCGAACACAGGCATACAGGTCAAGTCTTTGTCGCAACGAGACATTAATACTGCGAACCCCTTTCCCTACCGGCGTGGTCAGCGGCCCCTTGATGGCTACCACGTGATCCCTTATCGCCTGTAAAGTCGCCTGGGGAGCCATTCACCTGTTTTTTGATATGACTTCTCCCCTGCCAAT
>JAUWMM010000123.1 GCA_030613145.1 Desulfobacterales bacterium
TCGTCTCAGTCCGCCTTTCGTCTCATGAAGGTGGGAATTTCCAGATCATTACTATCCAGGATAATCCCACGATAACCCCTGTAATGTGCACCGCCCGATTCGCCTACTGCCTTCTCACGGCGGATGAAAGTCGGCTCGTCAAGGTCGGAAGCCCGTGCAAAGTCGGCCTCTGTGATATCACGGACCTTGCCTGTGAATTGGATATTCTCCTGTTCGTTATTGGAACCGATGCCGGTGCCGATTACCGTGACCCTGAGTTCATCCCCAATGCTGTCATCCAAAACCGCGCCCCAGATAATCTCTGCCTCATCACCAGCCTCGCTGTGAATACGGTCAGAGGCTTCAGTCATTTCCGCCATGGTTAGGTCTGACCCGCTGGTAACGTTCATCAAGACGCCCCGGGCCCCGTTGATAGAGATATCCTCCAAGAGAGGATGGGATATGGCTCTTTCGGCCGCTTCCAATGCACGGTTTTCTCCCCTGGCGATGCCGGTTCCCATGATGGCCATCCCCGCCTTAGACATGGTGGTCCTGACATCAGCAAAGTCAAGATTCACGAGGCCGGGCATAATGATCAAGTCTGTAATCCCCTTTACAGAGTGGAGCAAAACCTCATCCGCCCTCTTGAACATCTCAAGCATGGTGGCGTTCCTGGATGCCAAACCCCGAAGCCTGTCGTTGGGAATGGTAATTACAGTGTCCGCAACTTCTTTGAGATGCTTGATGCCGTCTTCGGCCTGCTTCGCCCGTTTTCTGCCCTCAAAGCTGAATGGTTTTGTTACCACTGCCACGGTGAGAGCACCAAGCTCTTTACAGACTTCTGCAATCACTGGGGCGGCACCTGTGCCTGTGCCTCCACCCAAGCCAGCAGTAATAAAGACCATGTGGCTGTCTTCAACGGCGCTTCGGATAGCATCTATGCTTTCCATGGCCGCCTGCCGGCCGATTTCGGGATTTGCTCCGGCTCCTAGCCCCTGTGTGAGTTTGTCCCCCATCTGGATCTTGACCGGAGCCTTTGACACTTCAAGGGCCTGGACGTCAGTGTTGGCCGCAATAAACCTGACCCCATTAAGCTTCGACGCAATCATGTTATTGATGGCGTTTCCGCCGGCCCCACCCGCTCCGATCACCTTGATCTTAGCCGTCTTTTCGTTCTCCACAAAACTAAACATCATTCTCCCCACCTCCTGTTTTTTTTGTATCTTTTCAAATGATATCCTTGAACCATTTCTTCATGCGTGCCGTTACACGATCAAAGATGTTGTCGTCTCGAATCCTGAATTTCTTTTTCGGATGAAATTTGGCACCGTAAAGTACCAACCCAACGGCCGTGGCATACATTGGATTGTTCACCACGTCCACCAATCCAGTGATCCCCGTGGGTCTTCCGATCCGTGTCGGAAAGTTGAAGACCGCCTCGGCAATATCCACAACGCCTTCCAGCAGACAGGCCCCCCCGGTAACCACCACCCCCGAAGTTATTGAATCCTCCATTTCGGCCTTAAAAACCTCCCGGTGGATCAGGTTGAAGATCTCTTCCACTCTCGGCTCGAGGATCTCACCTAGTATCTGCCTCGACAGGGTCCTTGGCTTACGTCCGCCAACACCTGCAACCTCAATAGTCTCATCTCTTCCGATACCACTGGTAAGGCAACTGCCGTACCTTATCTTGATCTTTTCCGCCTCAGCCACGGGTGTCCTCAGACCTACGGAGATGTCATGGGTAAGATTGTTTCCCCCCAAGGCCAACACCGAGGTATGTTCGATGCTATTGCCCCTGAAGATCGCCAAGTCTGTGGTCCCCCCTCCAAAGTCAATCAGGGCAGCACCTAGGGACTTTTCCTCTTCGCTTAGCACGGCTTCACTCGATGCAAGGGATTGAAGCACAATATCACACACATCAAGCCCGGCACGGTTTGCACACTTTATGATATTCTGTGCTGAGGTGACGGCTCCGGTCACAATGTGGACCTTGGCCTCCAAGCGAACCCCTGCCATACCAAGGGGATCCTGAATTCCATCCTGCTCGTCCACGATAAACTCCTGGGGCAGCACATGAATCACTTCACGGTCCATGGGAATAGCTAGTGCCCTGGCTGCATCAATCACGCGTTCGATGTCCTTTTCGCTGACTTCATTCCCCTTTACGGCAACGATTCCGTGGCTATTAAAACCCTTTATATGGCCTCCGGCAATCCCTGCGTACACAGACCTGACCTCGCAACCCGCCATCAACTCGGCTTCTTCTACGGCTCTTTGAATAGAGACTACGGTCGATTCGATATTGACAACCACGCCTTTACGCAGCCCAACAGATGGATGGGTCCCGATTCCCACAATCTCGATCCCATCGCGGGTCACACCCCCTACCACTGCACAAATCTTGGTGGTCCCGATATCGAGGCCTACTATCACTTCACTATCACCCTTCACCTTCACACCTCCTTTCGTATGCTCGGCCAAAGATTGCTGCCCCCAGCAACAGAGCGAATTCCAGCCTGGCCAGCCTGAGAAGGCCTGACCACCACTCTATCCAAATCGTTCAAATCGATGGACTCAAGGTTCAAAAACCCACTTTTCTTTTTCAGGTAAGGAACCACATCTCCAAGCCGGCTGTACTTTGACTCGTAGTCCCCGAAACCGACCTTGATTGCCACCGCGCCTCTGCCTGCCTTGTCGGCAAAGGCAAGTTCACGCGCGGCGGACAGGTTGCCCGGAACGAAAAAGGCATAAAGGGTCAATCCCATCTCTCTGTCAACGTGAATACTGTGCAAGGCATGGAGCGGAGCCACATTCTGATGAAGTCGGCTCAAGCGAAGCGCCTCCATAACAGCTCTAAACAACCGGGAACGCGACTGATCGTTGAAATCAATATCCGACAAGGCAAGACCGGTAACCAAAGGCACGCGCACATTATCTGAAGGCTCCACTGGTTTGAAGATTTCGCCCTTTTCGTCCAGGCAAAAAAGCCTGCCCGCAAGGCCTGCCCGCTCTTGTCCTGTACTCCTCGCACCGCTTGGCCCACCATTTCCATCTCGGCCTGTATTGCAGTTGACCGGCAAAGCTGGTGCCGGCAAGCGGGTGGTAGACGTGCTTGCGAGACTGGAGGATCTGTTTAGTTCCACTATGGCGATAGGTACCCGTTCTTTCACCCGGATATGAATCACGTCAGGCAACTGCCGCTCGATCTCGGCAGCAGCAACCCATGGATGAGCTATAAGCCTGTAACGAAGTGTATTCAGATTAACAAAAAGGATGTTGTCGTGTAGCTTCAGGCCGGCCTGCTTCAGAATCGTATCCTTTGAAAGCCTTTGGTTTCCCTCAACCGTAATCGTCCGGGCCTCGAAGTAGGAACTCTGGGTCACGGCATCATAGACCAGTATGAGAAGGAGGCTTGTTCCGGCCATACCCCCCACCAGCAACATTATCTTGAGGCATAGGAGACAGCGCCTTATGACTCTCTGTCTTCTCAGTGCCCGACTCTTTTTATAATAGTTCTTACGAACTTTTTTCTTGGCCAATTACTATCACCTCTGGCTCTAAGTTGACGCTGTATCGTTTAAAAACGGCCTCCTGTATCTGTCTTATCAGTTCAAGGACGTCGGAAGCCTTGGCATGCCCCTTGTTCACAATGAAATTGGCATGTTTGGTTGAAACCTCGGCTTCCCCAACCCGAAGTCCTTTCAAGCCTGCCTGGTCAATAAGCTCTCCAGCGGCCTTTTGCCCGGACGGGTTTCGAAACACAGACCCGGCACTGGGAAGGGAGAGCGGTTGAGTCAATCTCCGTTCCTTCTGCATGCGGATGGCCTCCTTTTGGAGGGCCCCCCGGTCTGTGTAATCAAGCTTGAACCGGCTACTCAAGATAATAGTACCTTTTTCCAAATCCAGCCCCCTGTACGAAAACCGAAGCTGGTCCCGATTCATGTTCACAATATCTCCATATCGGTTGAGCACTCTAATCGAACTGATGCAATCGGCCATGCATCCTCCCCAGGCCCCTGCGTTCATTCTTGTCGCCCCGCCTAGGGATCCAGGGATACCGAGTGTGAAGTTAAGCCCGGCCAGTCCCTGGTCAAGGGCAAATTTGCCGAGCAGGCGAACCAAGACCGCTGCTCCCGCTGTTATCACGGTCCTGCTGCTATTAACCCGGGTTACAAGGCGTATTTCCTCGAACTCATCAGCTAACTTGAACACGAGGCCTCGTACGCCTCCGTCCCGGACCAACAGATTACTTCCCGCCCCTAAGATCATGATGGGATGGCCTTTGTCCCGGGCCCACACGATCGTATCCTTTAGCTCTTGCTCGGTTTTCACAGTGACCAGGGCGTCTACGGGTCCTCCAATTCTGAAAGTCGTGTAACGCCTCATCGGTTCATCAAATAAAACGTCCGCACTAACATGCGCTGCCAGCCACTTCTTGTCTGCCTCATTCATCAAGAAACTTTTCTCCCACCTGCCAGACATCCCCTGCCCCCAGGGTTAATAGTAAATCCCCTTTTCTCAAGGTCTTCTTCAAATAGGATACAGCTGCATCCTGGCCATCATGAAAGACAACATCTTTGTGGCCGTGCTGATGAATCCCCTCACAGAGGCTCTGGCCGTCTACGTTTTCTATCGGGACCTCGCCTGCCGAATAGATGGGAAGCACTACAAGGGTGTCTGCCTGGTAAAAGGCCCGCGTAAAATCGTCAAATAACGCAGCAGTCCGCGAGTACCTATGTGGCTGAAACGCCACAACGATCCGATGGTCCGGCCAGCACTGGCGCACCGCCTGGAGTGTCAGCCTAATCTCTGTTGGGTGGTGTCCGTAGTCGTCCACCACTGTTACCCCGTGTGCCGTCCCTTTTACCTGAAGCCTGCGCTGGACCCCTTCAATGTTTTTCAGCGCATGCAGGATAATATCAAAGGGAATCCCCAGTTCCATGCCAACGGCAATGCTCGCCATGGAGTTATACACATTGTAAATGCCGGGAAGGTTCAGATCTACCGTACCCAAGGCTTCACCGCGGCAGGATATACTGTATCGGCTTTTCAGGGCTTCAAAGCTCACGTCTTTCGCCTGATAATCTGCCTGGGACGTCATGCCATAAGTGGTAAACCTTTTCTCAATCTTCGGGATCAGTTCTTGAATCCCCTCGTTATCCAAACACAGCACCGCCATGCCATAGAAGGGAACCTTGTTGATAAAATCAATAAACACCTGTTTGATTTTTTTCAAATCCCCATAGAAGTCCAGGTGTTCAGCGTCAATGTTCGTTACCACACCAATGGTCGGGGATAGTTTCAAGAAAGAGCCATCGCTTTCGTCCGCTTCAGCCACGATAAACTCCCCCTGGCCCAGACGGGCATTGGTTCCCAGACTGCCTAGTTTCCCGCCGATAACCACTGTAGGGTCAAGTCCTCCGTGGTCAAGTATCGAAGCAATCATCCCGGTCGTTGTGGTTTTGCCATGGGCACCGGCTACGGCAATGCTGTATTTCAGCCGCATCAACTCGGCCAGCATCTCCGCTCTGGGGATAACCGGAACAATGGCCTCTTTGGCGGCCACGACTTCAGGGTTGATATCCCCTACTGCTGAAGAAATCACTACAACATCCGCCCCTTGAATGTACTCCGGGCGGTGACCCTCAAATATTGTCCCCCCAAGTTCGACCAAGCGTCCGGTAATGTCTGTCAACCGCAGATCTGAACCGCTTACCCTATAACCCAGGTTCAGAAGGAGCTCCGCGATCCCGCTCATTCCAATTCCGCCGATCCCAACAAAATGTATGTGATACGATTTCTGATACATCTAACTCATCACCATCAACCTGCGGCATTCATCCACAATAATGTCCGTAGTATCAGGGCGTGCAAGAGCCAATGTCTGCTTTGCCATATCCCGCAACGCTTTAGGGTTCGACGCATAATGATCTATTCTTTCGGCCAAAACAGCACCATTCAAATCCTTTTCTAGGATAACCTCTGCCCCACCTGTATCGGCCACATAATTGGCATTCAGGACTTGATGGTTATTGGCCGCAAACGGAAAAGGTATGAAGATGGCCGGCTTACCCAGAGCCATCAACTCTGACACAGTCATTGCCCCAGACCTGCATATAACCAGGTCTGCCGAAATGTATGGACCAGCCATGTCTACAAAAAAAGGCTCTACCTTAGCCTTGAGGCCTCGGCTCTCATAAGCCTCTT
>JAUWMM010000152.1 GCA_030613145.1 Desulfobacterales bacterium
TGATCGATGAAATCCTTACCCCTGATTCTTCCCGGTTTTGGCCCAAAGATACCTATCGGCCCGGCGGACCCCAGAAAAGCTTTGACAAGCAATATGTGCGAGATTACCTTCTTTCACTTGGCTGGGACAAAAGACCGCCTGCTCCTGAGCTCCCGCAAGAGGTTGTTGAAAATACCCGCAGGAAATATGATGAGGCATTGCTCAGGTTGACGGGCGTGAAATGAGTGAGTGTTGGAGCCAATGCTCCAATTGTCGCCAACTCCTATATTCGGATAATAACTTGATACCATGGTAGTTGTTTCTCGGACAATAAAATATGCAGACAAAGTTGTTCCCATTGCCGAAATTGACACAAAAGATGACACCTGCCTATTGGGTCTGCGTACCGACCCAGACGCGCTGCTTGTCTCTATACGGACCTTAGGCCTTATTAATCCACCGTTATTGAGACAGCGGCGGGACTTGAAGTATCAAATCGTATGCGGCTTCCGCCGGATCATGGCTTGCAACGCTCTGGGCTTGCGTGAAATCAAGGTACGGGTCCTAAAGGAAAGTTTCACTGAGCTAGACGCCCTTAAGCTGGCAATACTCGATAACCGATCTCACAGGAAGTTAAGCGTTGTCGAACAAGCACAAGGTATTCAAAAGCTCTCTGCCCACCTGCCTCGTCAAAACCGCCTTGAGATGCTCTCCTCATTGCTCGGATTTCCAGAAAACCAGAAGGTATTTAAAAAGATAAAGGCATTGTCTCTACTTCCAGTAGTCATACAAGCAGGTGTAGAGGATGAAATCGTTTCATTTGAAGCAGCAGTCGATTTGAATGGATTTTCCCATGAGGATAGCTTGTCTTTTTTTGAACTTTTCAGGGTACTAAAGCTGAGCCAGAACAAACAAAGGGAGGTCATTACGTTGGTTCAAGAGATAGCGCTACGTGAATACCTTAAACCTGGAGAAGTACTTCAATCCGAGGGAATCAGGACAATCCTGGGGCGGCCTGAGTTGAATAAAAACGAAAAGGGTTCGAAGGCTAGGGCCTATTTGAAACGGCGCCGGTTCCCGACGCTGACTAAAACTGAAGAAAGGTTTTCAAAAGAACTAAAGGCCCTAAAGCTGAACGAACATATCAAAATAACCGCACCTCCTTACTTTGAAGGGGGCCCACATAAGCTACGCATGACCTTCAAGAGCTTGAAAGATTTTAACGAACGCAGAAAGACTCTCGATGCTATGGCCAAAAACCCTGCTCTCAAAAGGCTCCTGGAGCCTTTTGATGATAAGTGAGGCATGATTTCCAGGCTATACATCGATGAAGCGGTCATGCACCATCCTGTTGTTGGCGCTGTCCAAAAATCCCTCCCCGCCATCCCGGTCTCTGTTGTGCCTGACGCGGTGAAGGTACACGAAGCCCTGGCTGCTATGAAAGACCCCATTGCCGCTGGAAAACGTATGCTCTTTCTTACCCGCAACAGGGGGCCATTTATAAAAAAATGTCCCGGTACTAAATCGTATACCTGTTGCGGCTACCAAATCCTTCATATAGGAACCTACTGCACTATGGACTGTGCCTACTGCATACTACAGGCCTACTTTCACCCTCCATTCCTCCAGTATTTTGTGAATCAAGAGAGGCTCTTTAAAGAACTGGACGACATCGTCAGTTCAAGGAAACCCCCATTTCATAGGATCGGCACCGGGGAATTTACCGACAGCCTGATATGGGAACCATGGACTGAGCCTTCTAGATCCCTGGTTCCCTATTTTGCTCAACAGGACCGGGTCGTGCTGGAGTTGAAAACAAAGACAAGTTCAGTTGAAAACCTCAGGGGATTGGAACACAACAAAAAGACCATTGTAGCCTGGTCCCTCAATCCCCCGGCCATTATCCGCAATGAGGAACGTGGCACCGCCAGTATGAGGGCACGTCTGAGGGCTGCCGCTCAGTGTGAGGCATGGGGGTATCCCCTGGCTTTTCATTTTGATCCTTTGATCTTGTACGAGGGTTGTGAAAAGGACTATGAAAAGTTGGTAAGAGAGCTTTTTACAAGCGTGTCGGCCCAAAACATTGTCTGGATTAGTCTTGGCTCCTTTCGCTTCATGCCGTCCTTGAAACCGATCATCAGGAAACGATTTCCAAAATCGAGAATCATATACGGTGAGTTTATTCCGGGTCTGGATGGCAAAATGAGATATTTCAAGCCACTGCGCATCGAACTCTATAGAAAAATGGCAGCCTGGATCAGGGCGCTGGCCCCTGATGTGATGCTCTATTTTTGCATGGAGGACCAGGAGGTATGGAAAAGGGCCCTGGGTTTCATACCAGAAGATCGAGGTGGATTACCCAGAATGCTGGATGAAAGTGCCGCACGGCATTGTGGGGTAGTCATTTAGGGATTGATGATTGAGGGATTGAGGAATTGAGGAATTGGTCAATAACGGAGTGCCTAAAGTCAATGAAAACCCGATTTGCAATTTGTCTATTCTTTCTGCTGACCCTTTCAGGGCTTTATGGAGTTGCTTCAGCCTCTTCGTTTCACCGGGTGCGGTGGGTGGACGATGGGGATACTGTTGTACTTGCTGATGGTAGGCGAGTGCGATTTATCGGAATCAACGCCCCGGAGGTGGCCCACGAAAACAGCCCTGCAGAAAGGTTCGGCCCTGAGGCCGGAGATTTTAACCGGAAGTTGGTACTTAAGAAGAAGGTTCGCCTGGAGTTTGACCGGAATAAATACGATCAGTATGGGCGTGTGCTGGCCTACATCTTTTTGCAGGACGGCACCTTTGTTAACGCTGAGTTGTTAAAGGGCGGGTACGCCTACTATGTATTTCGCAGGCCAAACAAAAAATACGATCCACTCCTACTGCGTTGCCAGCGCAAAGCCATGTCAAAAAAGGTGGGAATGTGGCAGTGGTTTCCGGATCAAAAAGGCCCCTTCCTTGGTAATAGCCATTCAAGACGCTTCCACCGGATGATGTGTAACTTTGGAAAAGCCACATCCACCAAACACCGAATCTTTTTCAAGAATAAATACGAGGCCCTTTGGGCAGGTTACAGTCCATGCAAGAGTTGCAATCCGTGACCCAACAAACTTACTCTGGGCTCTTGGCCCGTTCTATGATCTTTGGGACGATCTGAGCCGGCACCTCTTCGTAGTGGTCAAACTCGGTCGTAAATGCCCCCCTGCCACCGGTCATGGAGGTGAGATCAGGAGAATAGCTCAAGATCTCGGCCATGGGTACCCGGGCGCGGATGACCTGCCTTTTGCCCTTAGTATCCACACCAAGGACCTTACCTCGCCTGCCGTTCAAATCTCCTATGACATCACCCATGTAGTCCTCGGGCACAGTGACGCTCAGGTTCATGATTGGCTCAAGAAGTGTAGGGTTGGCATCTTGGAAGCCCTTCTTAAAACACATAGATGCTGCAATCTTGAATGCCATCTCAGAAGAGTCCACATCGTGGGACTTGCCGTCATGGAAGCGCACCTTTACATCCACAACAGGATAACCAGCAAGCACTCCGGACTGCATGGCCTCAACAAGACCCTTTTCCACTGCCGGCACAAAGTTGCGGGGAACGTTCATGCCCGTCAGGGCCACATCGAACTCAAAGCCTTTACCCTCTTCAAGGGGAAAGATATCAAAATGTACCTCGGCAAACTGACCTCTTCCACCTGACTGTTTCTTATGCCGGTATATTACTTCCTTAACCGACCGCTTGATGGTCTCCTTATAAGGAATTTTGGGGGTTTTCAGGTTCACCTCTACTCCGAACTTACGCTTGAGTTTTTCCATAACGGTCTCCAGGTGGATCTGACCAATACCCGAGATGATAATCTCTCTGGTTTGCTGGTCCCGGTCTAGCCTGAGGGTGGGATCCTCCTCCAGCATCCGGGAAAGGGAAATGAACACCTTATCCTCATCCTTCTTGGACCTGGGCTCTATTGCGTAGGACATAAGGGTAGGCAAGGGCTCAACACTCTCAAAGCGTATCTTGTTCGACTCATCACACAGGGTGTTCCCCGTGGTAGTTTCTTTTAGTTTGGCAACAGCTACGATATCGCCAGGACCTGCCTGGGAAACACTCTCCTGCTCCCTTCCGGCCAACTTAAGAAGTTGGCCGTATCGCTCCTTGGTTTCCTTGGTTGCATTGTAAAAGGACCCGTCCGCCCTCACGGTTCCGGAATAGACCCTGAAGATACTGAGTCTTCCGGCGTACGGGTCGGCAATCGTTTTGAAAACCAGGGCAGAAAATGGCTCATCCGGAGCGGGACGGCGCTCCACACTTTCTCCTGAAAGAGGGTCTATGCCAACCTTTGGACCGCGGTCAAGAGGAGACGGGAAACAATCACTTATGAAATCCATCATGCGGTCTATCCCAATATTTCTGGTCGCAGAACCGCACATCACAGGCACAAAAGCACGGGCAAGGGTTCCGGCGCGCAGCCCCCCCATGAGTTCCTCGATGGTAAGGGGGTGACCGTCCAAATATTTTTCCAAGAGTGCATCATCGGCTTCAGCAATATTTTCAATCAGGGCCTCCCGCTCGGTCGCCACCTGGTCTTGAATCTCTGCGGGAATCTCCCCAACCTTCGATTTTCCAGCCTTTTCGTAAAAATAGGCCTTTTGGCTGAGAAGATCGACGACTCCTTTAAAGTTTTCCTCTGTACCTATAGGCAACTGCAAAAGAATCGGTTTTGGGTTAAAGATCTCGGCCAGATTCTTCAGAGTTCCGAAAAAATCAGCCCGATCACGATCCATCTTGTTGATAAAAACCACCCTTGGCATCTCGATCTGGTCTGCAAATTCCCATGCCTGTTCGGTCTGCACCTTAACTCCGTCGATTGCCTCTACCACTACAATAGCGCTATCAGCCGCCTGGAGGCAGGTCCGTGCGTCAGAGAAAAAGTTGGCGTCTCCGGGTGTATCCATTATATTGACCTTGTGTTTTTTCCAGGTATACTGATGGAAGGCCGTGCTGATGCTTGTATGCCGCCGCACTTCTTCAGGCTCAAAATCCATTACGGTATTGCCCTCTTCCACACTTCCCAAACGCTTGGTAACCCCAGCGCCAAACAGTAAACTTTCTGCCAGGGCGGTCTTGCCTGCTCCCCCATGGCCAACCAGTCCGATGTTTCTCAATTCGTTGACAGATTCACTCATGAAAACTCCTCTCCAATCATTGATTTTTCTTACAAGATTTCCGGGCGGGCATAAAGTCCGCCCCTACCCTCTCTAAATCCATAATCCATCAGGGCCAGGAGTTCTAAATCAGCGACCCGAAATACCTTAGAGTGTACTATGTGAGGAAGGTTATACCTATATTTTGGATTAGAAAAAATCAACCACAAAATTCCGGTAGCACCGGTCGGTCGTTGGTCCGCCGGATGCGCCTGTGAACCAAGCCTGTTTTATCTAAAGTGATCGGTTCCAGGTTCAGGGTTCAAGGGTTATAGTCTACTGATATCCTTAACTTTATAATACAACGCTCAGATTAGCCTCTTTCACCCATTGGGTGAAACATAACATTCGCCCCTATTGACGCGTTATTCTTTTGTTAACAGCCAGTTAGGGCTCTTCAACCGTGAACCGTGAACCGCTCAATCCAGGTCTATATCTTTCAAACTGGACAGTAGA
>JAUWMM010000149.1 GCA_030613145.1 Desulfobacterales bacterium
ATCTGTTCCAGAGATTGATTCTCTTCCCCTTCATCTGGGTGGGCCTGTGCATACCAGCCAAATCTTTATAGTGCATGGACCCCCATTTGGCTGGGAAGCGTGCCGTCCGGTGACTCAGTCCCTTGCCCTGAGCAATTCAAAGGACCTTTTGGAAAGGCTTGCTAAAGCACAAGGGCCAGAATCTTTTATTATCACCTTGGGATGCGCAGCGTGGGGCCCCGGACAACTAGAATCCGAGATCATGGCCAATGCCTGGTTGACCTGTCCTGCCAGTGAGACTGTCCTTTTCGAAACCCCTGTGGATATGCGATGGGAGAAGGCCGCCAGACTCATGGGAATTGATGTAAGGCTTCTTACCGGAGCCGCCGGCCATGCGTGATCCCAAGGGGCTCCGAAGAATGTCTAATGTGAGCTAAAGTGTCTAAAATGCCTAAAGTTAAAGGAACAAGACCAAGTTTTCTTAGTGGTATAGATTCAGTTCCTTCACTTTAGGCATTTTAGTTCACTTGAATAATGGTACCCTTCGCGACCAAATAAGACAAGCCACTACCTCTTGTGGCACGTAATTTGACTATGCATCAGATTGAGGACATCAAGGCTTTTACCGTTAGATGCTTTTTCAATGCCCGTGGCAGCCATGACTGGGATCACACTCAGCGGGTGCACAACCTGTGTATGCATATTGGCCGGGTTGAGGGGGCAGATTTGGAAGCATTGGAGATTGCCGCCTACCTTCATGATGTTGGAAGGTCATACGAAGATGAGTCAAAGGGAGTGGTTTGCCACGCGGAAAAAGGAGCAGAGATAGCCCGTAATCTGTTGGCGGAATACCCGATTTCTGATGAGCGAAAGGCAAATATCATCCACTGCATTCGATCTCACAGGTTCCGAGGAAACCACCAGCCAGAGAGCCTTGAGGCCAACGTACTTTTTGATGCTGACAAACTGGATGCCATAGGTGCTGTGGGCATCGCCAGGGCCTTCCTCTTTGCAGGCGAGGTGGGGGCAAAGCTCCACAACCCTTATGTCCAGCCGGAGGAAACGGAACCGTACAGCAAGGAAGACACGGGTTACCGGGAGTACAAGCTAAAACTTTCAAGGATCAAAGACCGCATGCTTACGGTAGAAGGCCGACGCATTGCTAAAGAGCGGCACGCATTCATGGAGATGTTTTTTCACAGGCTTACCGAGGAATATGAGGGAGATAAATAGCTGAGGAGTCTATTGATACCCACAAGGGAACAATGTCTTGAGTTTTTCCGCCGATACGAGATGTTGCCACACATTGTGAGGCACAGCGAGCTGGTGGCAGACGTGGCCATGCTTATTGCCCGCAAGTTGAACATTGGTGGACAGCACCTTGACCTTGCCCTGGTGGAGGCAGGAGCCTTGCTCCATGATATCACAAAGACCACATGCATCAAGACCAAGGAAAACCACGCTCAAACCGGAGGCGAACTACTTGCCTCGTTAGGCTATCCTGCAGTGGCCAATATCGTGCGCCAGCATATCTGTCTTGATCCAGGCTCATCTGACCTGAATGCTGTAACTGAGGTAGAGGTTATCAACTACGCAGATAAACGTGTCAAGCACGAAGAGGTGGTAGACATCGAGGAGAGGTTTCGGGACGTGCTGGAGAGATATGTCAAGAAATTACCCGGCCTTCAGGCCCGCTTTAAACAAGTTCAAGTCGAAACCCAACTTCTGGAACAAAAGATATTTTCAAAGATCGATATCTCTCCCGAGCAACTTAACGATATTCTTTCGTAACCGTTCACGCGCATTTCTTTTCGTCATTGCGAGGAGTCCGTCTCAGGCGGACGACGAAGCAATCTCCGAGATACTAACCATGAGATTGCTTCGCTCCGCTCGCAATGACAAAAGGCATATTGAGCTCTGTGAACGGATACATTTTTTCTAATCGGAACAAGCAATCTCTTTGAGGGCGGCCATGATCAGGTCATGCTCATCTGAGCTGTAGATTTCTGTATCGAACATATGGTCGAGCTCCAGCCCGTCTCTGACTACATCCGTCATCTTGCGACCCAGGATCATAATATCCGTATAAGGGAGAACAGAGGATACCATGTTTACATCCGCAGGTCCGGTTACTCTCCTCAAGCTGTCTGCTTGATCCGAAAGGGCTTTCCAGATCTTCTGTTTGACCTTGATAGCGGGGACATCTCTGAAGTCTTCGGATTCGTAAAAGGATGCCAGCCCTTCCAAGCCTTCCGGTTTGCCGCCGTAATGGTTCCACAGAGCGACGGGAAGGTCTATCTTTTGACCGGACCAGAAACCTTCAAGGCTCCGCTTTTGTCCCTTCCGTCCTACACTATGATATTTCATGCCGAGCCTGACCAGGTCCCTCAGGTGTCTTGTAGATCGTTGTTGGAGTTGCTGCTGATCTTTCAGGGCGGCTTCATCGTATCTAATCCTGAGCCGTGTGGAAAGGGACTCAGGATCACCTTGTTGGCCCGCCGCCCCAGGTTTTTCGGCAATGGCCAACATGCCTTTGAATACAACAGATGATCGCTTCTTCATGATTGCATTGACCGTTTCCTTCTGAAACGCGTCCTGCCAAAACTTTCGGTAGTTCACCGGACCATTGCCATTGATGAAGCCACGAAGGGCCCTGAAGATTTGAAAGTCTTCTATGGATTGACTATGCTTGAATGACATGCCTTCCGAAAGCTTTCTGATGATGTTAAGCCCCTCCCAGGCCTGAGTGCCTCCCATCTCAAGGGATTCACGATGAAAACTGTCTTCAGGATATATGAGGTTCCCGTTCTTGACCAGTGCCATGACCTCCTGGTACAGGGCCTCAGAGTTTGCTGCTGCGGGCTCGGTAAGCCGCTGCCCCAGGGCGTGCCCGACGATATTTTCAATGACAGGGGTATCCAGATACAGGACTGGTATAGGAGAACGTTCCCCCCGAACCGTGGAAAGCTTCCGGCTTAGCACCTTTCTCTGCCGGCCTTCCGGCAGGGAATCGATTCTTTGTTTCAAACTGCCGTCCAGTTGATCAAAGATCTCATCGGCATATGCACGCGCCCCCTTATCGAGGCGCTTATAATGCTTGACGATATATTCGTGAAATTGCTGCCACACATGATCCGACATCCCACCTTGCTTAGAGGGAATACCCGAAGATAGCTTATCCAAATATTGCCTGATATGTTTTTTCGTAATCATGCCTACAGCTTTGAAGAAAATGTATTTCCATAAGTTAAAGGTTCGGTCTGGAAATCCGACACGAAAAGACCTATCACGAAAGCACGAAAAAGATTTTAGGTTTATTTCGTGTTTTCGTGATAGAGTGACTAATTTGAATGTTCTAACCGCACAGTTTGAAATCTTTTTCTGAAAGTCTACAGTTACCAGGTTTCATTCACTGAGACTTCGTGGATCATTTTGTCTTCTGATCCGAAGTGTCGGCACAGCGTCGTGAAGATCTCGGAGCCATATTTGATAAAATAGCAACTTTCAAAAACCTTGGGATCCACCATCCCCTCAGATGCCAGATGGTTGAGCCAGCCCTGAAGGGGCTTGTAGAATTTTCCTACAAATATTTGCGGCTTGTAATGCCCAATGCCGAGTTTCTTCTTCACAAAAGTAATAGCGTTTTCAAGATTGGTCCCCACCCCGCCTTTAAAATAGATATCTGCCTCAGTGGTTTCAGACAAGATCTCCTGTCTTTCCAGCAAGTCATTTCGGGCAAGATACACTGCAAAATCGACGTGGGGATGAATGTCTACCCCTGGAATCTTCCAGTACACGGCTCCGGAAAGCATCCCCAGAGAAGCCGTGGTTTCGGATACAAAGGACATCACACTTCCAGTGTTGCCGCCGGTGAGGATGCCGCAGATGCCGCCGTGGAAGTCCTTGAAGGACTTGATGCTGTCCACAATTTCTTTTTGTGTGTCGGCATCTACATCCCCTGCTGTTCCATAAATCGCAGCGAGCTTTCTTGAGCTGAAGGCCTCATTGAATGAGGGTATCACCGAAGACCTCATAAAGAATTGCTTATATAAGACCAGGTCCCCCTGCAAGGGGTTCTTCCAGTAAATATCTACACCCATATCCTGAAGCGTATTCATAAAAACAAGGTCTTCGGACCTGAAAAAATATTCCTCCTCAGGGGCCCTCCTGAAGGTCAAGTCCCTGATGAAACCCAGGTCGGCAGCCACAATGAGGTAGGATGCAAGGCGTTCGCTGGGGAAATCCTGGAGTATGAGAGATGTGTTAGGCTTCAGTTCATGCAGGAGTTTATCATACCTTTTATTTAGCTTGATGAATTTTTGTCTTCCAGTGTCACTGATGGCTGCGATGGTGTTTTCATCTACAGCCCGCTCTTCATAAAGTCTCTCCAGGGAGGAGGATTTCAGGTCAATATAGAAGCTCTTTTTCGTACTGTATTGCTTCCCGGCCGGTTTATAAACTTCAAAATGAATCTTCTCCTTGACGATGTCTTTTTCTCCTCCCATCAGCTCAAGATATATAATCCCATTGGTGTGTTTACTCCCGACCCTCGCATCTGTGTGTTCCGGATCAAGAATATAAATTTCGTTTTGCTGTGTAAAAAGGGTGGTATGGGATATCACCCCGCTTCCCGCCGGCACGATGATCTGATCTACTCTTTGCTCAGGCTGAACAAAATAGAGATCTTCACGAGGAATCCTTTTCATCACTGCGGCTTTCAGATAATCGGGCGTCAAGACCCTATGATTGGGAAGATGGACAAAGGGCATAACCGGTACAGCCAAGATGCCTTCCTCCAGTACCTTGGTTCCTTTAGGAACGATGATAGTACGGTTTGAAATAAGGTTGATCAACTCCTCGGCAGAGTATTTCAGCTCAGGGTTTTTCAAATAGATCTTCCCGACTTCCAGGGCGGGTGTCATCAACTGATCGATAGTAAGGCCTGCCGAATATTCGGCAATGTAAAACCAGAATCTGGCTTCATAGGAGATCTTGTTGCCTTTCAGTTCAAAATCACCCAGCTTCTCCTGATTGATGCCGAGCCTGGCCTTTGTACTGTGCAGATCAGTTGTCAGGCAGTCCTGGTTGCGCAGGAAATACTGCATCTGTTCATCCTCAAGGTGTGCCGAGGCTACCGCGACAACCTCAGTGGCATCAGCACGAATAATATTTTCAATCTTGCAGTCAGGGCTTTCGTTCAGGGACACAATAGAACCTCCAAGAAAGGCTGCACAGGGCGGATGAACCGCCCTGTGCGGTCTGTTGATAGCCACAATGTATTTTGTCACACTACCGAAAATACCATATTTTATCAACCTGTTTATCCCAAATTTTCTTGACACAAATTTTCTTGACAGTTGCCCACTACGGGTGTAACGAACTCTTATTGCGTCGAAAAAGAGACATTACCAAGTTTTTGTGCTACCCTTTGAAAAAACCAAGGAATCTCATAATTTCAGAAGGTTGGGTGAGGTTTTCCTCCTAATACCAAGATGGAGGCAGTAGCTATAGAAAAGAGTATGTGGAAGTTATTCCTCATATTGACCTTTACGACTATCGGGATCATGATAGATTTCAAGAAACTGGCCGAAGCCAAGTTCGGCAAAATGGCTGGGCTCCATTATGTTGCACTCTTTTAGACGTGTACAGGAGGTCTAAGATGAAC
>JAUWMM010000315.1 GCA_030613145.1 Desulfobacterales bacterium
CCTACAACAAAACTGAACGTTTTACAAAGGTCCTTACATAAGAGCGTCGCTGAGCTTTTTTCCAAGAATGCACTCATTTTTCTGACCAGGCCTGGAACCCGGAAGTCAACAGCAGGGAAACAGCAACTCCAATCACCATAACAACCGTTCCTCCTATGAAGACAAGGCCCAGTTGAAAGGCGTCCGCCATGATTCCTGCCAGAATGGGGCCAATAAGCATGCCGAGGCTGTGCCCCATGGTCAAGAGCGCCATGACAGAACCCATGGAGTCTGTGTGACGTCCTATAATGACCGTCATAGCCATCACGGCCGGGACAGCAATACCTCCGCCTATCCCAAATCCGAAGTTGCCCAAAAAGAGCCCCCAAAACCCTTGCACGTAAGCAAGGGAAAAGACGGCCCCTGCCGTTACCAGGCCCCCTATTGCAATCAGCGCTCTCTTGTTGAACCGATCTGCCAAAAAGCCCATAGGGGTTTGCAAAAGACCGCTTGTGAGCACCCCCAACATGACCAAGACACCGATAGCCGAGCTTGATAGTTTGAACCGATCGTGGGCATACAGGGGCAAGAAGGCCCATACAAGCCCTATGCAGGAAGTGTAGGCCAGGCGAAACAAGAAAAGGGCGCACACGTATTTGTTCCTGATAAGGATTGTGTAGCGAAGCGGGGGCTTGGCCGCAGTGCGAACCCTTTCATGAGCCCTCGGCGGGAGAAAGATGAGGCAGAGTAGAAAGCCAACCAGAGAAACCGCTCCCATGCCCAAAAAAGAGAACTGTATGCCAAGGGTATCGTTGAGCATGCCGCCTACAAGCGGACCGATACTTAAGCCTCCATATAGGGAAACATTGAAAAGACCCATCACAAAGCCCTCTTTGTGCTTGGGTGTAATTTCCCCGACATAGGCCTGGGCTACCGGCAAGATCATGGCCGAGCCAATCCCCTGAAAGAAGCGAATTGTAATAAAGAAATTTACATTTCTTGATAAGATATAGGCAATTGAGACCAAAAAATAGGCCAGAAGCCCGGTTGTTATGAAAGGCTTTCTCCCTTTGAGGTCTGACAGGTGGCCGAAGTAAGGTAGAAAGACGGTTCTGGAAAGGGAAAAGGCTCCAAAGATAAAGCCTATATACAAGCCTGACGCACCCAGTTCGTACGCGTAGACAGGCAGCAACGGAACCACCAGGCCTACCCCTAAAGTAACGGAAAAAACAGCCAGAAACAGGGTGCTGAATACCTTCTTGTTCATGACATCTCAATATCTTTACCCTCTGAGATCACAATCTGTGATTTCAAAGAATCGAAGAACCGCCAGGCCCCTATAGCGGTGTGTATGGCCACAATGGAATCGGCAAAGGGTTTTGAAGAAGCTTTTATGGCTGGGTGTTGGTGATATTTTTCCCAGGAACAAAGTAGACGGGTATCAGCCGTTTTTTCGGGCAAATTCTTCCATGAAACCTATTAGGGCTTTTACTGCCTCCAGAGTTGTGGCGTTGTAAATCGAGGCCCGGCACCCTCCGACCGAACGATGACCCTTGAGTCCGACAAGACCATGCTCCTGGGCCTGCTGCACGAACTGTTTTTCCAGGTCCTCGCTAGGAAGGCGGAAGGTCACATTCATCACAGACCGGCTCTCTTTTTCCGCGGTTCCTCTGTAGTACTCGGATTCATCAATCGCCTGATAGAGGAGATCGGCCTTCTCTCGGTTGGCTTTTTCCATTGTTTCAAGCCCGCCAATGGTATCCTCCAGCCATTTTAGCACCAGTTGAATGGTGTAAACCGCAAAACAGGGAGGGGTGTTGTACATAGAGTTTTTCTCCATGAAGGTCGTATACTTAAGCATTGTGGGAAGGCCTTTAGGCACACGCTCAAGCATGTCTTCACGAATGATTACCAGGGTGGCTCCTGCCGGCCCGAGGTTCTTTTGAGCCCCGGCATAAATTAAGCCGAAAGGAGAGGGGTCAAAAGGTCTGCTCATGATGTCTGAAGACATATCACAAATAAGTGGAATCCCTCCGGTGTTGGGAAAAGATGCCCACTGGGTCCCCTTGATGGTGTTGTTGGAAGTGATGTGGGCATATGCGGCGTCCGGGCTGAATGAAATCTCCTTGGGAATATAGGAAAAGTTCTTATCTTCAGATGAGGCAACGACCTTGACCTCTTTTCCCTGAATCCCGGCCTCTTTGATCGCCTTGTTGGCCCAGGTGCCGGTGTTTACATAATCGGCAGACCGGCCTTCGGGCAGCAGATTCATGGGAATCATGCAAAACTGCAAACTTGCCCCCCCTTGAAGGAAGAGCACGTGGAAGTGATCGTCCAGCTTAAGGATACGCCTGACACGCGCTGTGGCGTCCTCTATGACTTCATCAAACCATTTTGATCGGTGGCTTACTTCCGCAATAGACATGCCTGACCCTTTGAAGTTCAGAAACCCAGTCTGAATCTCCTCCAAAACCGATAAGGGAAGAGCCGCCGGCCCTGCATTGAAATTATGGATTCTCTCTTTCATTTCTATCTCCTGAGTTTTGTGGCGACGCTATAAGCAAAAGACACCAGGTGTCAAGGAGAAAACCGGTGACCTGGGCAAAAGCAAGGACTTCACCAATGATTGATCTATAGACCAAGGAGCCGGTACCATACCCTGAGAGGGCAGTCTGCGACTTTTATGGTATTGAGGAAGAAAGAACGCAAAAGGAATGGTA
>JAUWMM010000135.1 GCA_030613145.1 Desulfobacterales bacterium
GACAGTCAGATATTTCCTGGAATTCAAGGCGGCCCGCTGATGCACGTCATAGCCGCAAAGGCCGTGGCCTTCAAACTGGCCATGTCAGAAAGCTTCAAGGTATACCAGTGCCAGACTGTGGCCAATGCCGCGGCACTGGCACGACATTTAGTGGACGCTGGTCTCAAATTGGTGTCTGGTGGAACGGACAACCATCTCATGCTGGTGGATCTGAGTAATTTGGGGATAAGTGGAAGAGATGCTGAAAGGGTGTTGGAGGAAGCGGGTATCACGGTCAACAAGAACACCGTACCCTTTGAGAAACGCGGTGCTTTTGTGACAAGCGGCATTCGCATCGGGACCCCGGCAGTGACGACACGCGGCATGAAGGAACAAGAAATGGCCACCATTGGAGCCATGATCATTGAGGTCCTGGATCAGCCAAACGTTCAAGCCGTTCTTCGCCGGGTGAACGAATCTGTCAGGGATTTGTGCGAAAGATTTCCGCTTTACCCAGGGGGCGGAATGTGACAGGAACTGCAAATCAATTGCACAGGTCGAAAATTTTCTAATGACCAATGACTAATGTAAGACTCCATATTCAATCATCAATGACCATCGACCATCGACCAAGAGAAGCATGCGGTGTCTTTGGCGTGTTCGGACACGATGATGCGGCAAAGTTGACCTATTTTGGGCTCTATGCCCTCCAGCACCGTGGACAGGAAAGCGCCGGCATTGTGACCTCCACTGGAAAGTCGATCCATGAACACAAGGGGATGGGCCTCGTGCCTGAAGTTTTCAATGAACCAGTTTTAGACGGACTCCACGGCCACATAGGCATTGGGCATGTTAGATACTCAACGACCGGTTCTTCCGTTCTCAAAAATGCCCAACCCTTCGTGGTTTCCTATGCCGGCAAAACGATTGCCATTGCCCACAACGGAAACCTCACCAATGCCAAAAGGCTGAGAAAAGACCTTGAAAAGAGAGGTTCCATCTTTCAGGCCACTATGGACAGCGAAATCATCATTCACCTGCTGGCGCGGCATATGCAAGGAGGCATGAAAGAAGCCATCGTAAAGGCTGTGTCTGAGATTAGAGGGGCGTATTGTTGTGTCCTGATGACCGAAGACACTCTCATTGCTTTCAGGGACCCCAACGGGTTCCGGCCGCTATGTCTCGGAATGCTTGACGGGGGCTACATAGTCACGTCTGAGACGTGCGCCCTGGATCTGATAGATGCTCAGTATATCAGGGATATTGATCCGGGCGAGATACTCGTTATAGGAAAAGATGGCCTTGAATCGATCAGGCCTTTTGCTGAAAGCAAACCCACTTTGTGCATCTTTGAATACATCTATTTTGCCAGACCGGACAGCAATATTTTCGGGCAGAACGTCTACGCAGTGCGAAAGCGCCTTGGCAGAAACCTGGCCCGAGAGTATCCCCTTGAGGCCGACTTTGCCATGCCCTTTCCCGATTCCGGGAACTATGCGGCCATTGGCTTTTGTCATGAGTCCGGGATCCCGATGGAGATGGGCGTCATTCGGAACCACTACGTGGGAAGGACTTTTATTCAGCCTGCCCAATCCATGCGGGACTTTGGGGTCAAAGTCAAACTCAACCCGGTACGAGATATCCTGAACCAGAAACGAGTCGTCATTGTCGAAGACTCTATCATTCGGGGCACCACGAGCAAGATGCGCATCAAGACCTTGCGGGCAGCAGGGGCCAAGGAGGTGCACATGGTGGTGAGTTGTCCGCCTCACCGTCATCCCTGTTACTACGGAATCGACTTTCCGACCAAGGCGGAACTGATCGCCTGCCAGCACTCTGTGGACGACGTGAAAACCTTTATCGGGCTGGATAGCCTGTGCTATCTGAGCCTGCCAGGCATGCTTGAGGCCATGGAATTCGAAGAGAGCAACTTTTGTTTGGCCTGCTTTGATGGAAAATATCCCATCGAGCCGGAACGCACCCACTCTAACGATTTCCTCACATAATTGTATCCTTCTGTTGCTTCATTTTGAAATAAGCAATCCAGCGTGGAAATCAGGAAAAAATCCCTTTCGATAAACGACATTTTTGTGATTGTTCTTTCTGACTTTATACGCTATTGTATCAAATATTGGGAACTACCAGCAGGCAGTTGTTAAAACCCTTGGGCGGGAAACTCCCAGATCGCATGGTGCAAATATGAAGAAGATCGAAGAAACCATCCTTCTTTATGAAATCAGCAAAGCGCTCAACGTGAGCCTGGATCTTAAGAAATCCCTTTACAGGGTACTGGACATCCTGTCCAATTCAATGGACATGGTGCGGGGAACAATTACCATCGTTAATCCTTTGCGCAACGAGGTTCGCATAGAGGTGGCTCACGGTCTGTCCAGGGCCGAAATGGAACGTGGAAAATACAAGCCTGGCGAAGGTATTACGGGCCGTGTGATCCAGACCGGCAAGGCCTTTGTTGTACCCAAAATCAGTGAGGAGCCCCTGTTCCTGAACCGCACAGCCACAAGAAAGGCAGCTCACCACAAGGAACTCTCCTTCATGTGCGTGCCTGTGAAAAAGGGGAGTCAGGTGGTCGGGACACTAGGTGTTGACCGGCCCTTTGACGAATCCTATTCCCTGAAAACCGGCAAAAGGCTCCTTTCCATCATTGCCACCATGATCGCCCAGCATGTCATTAATCTTGAGACCATCCAGCTCGAGAAAGACCAGTTGAGAGAAGAAAACCGTCGGCTTCGAGAAGAACTTACAAACAAATTCCGCATAACCAATATCATCGGGAACAGCAACAAGATGCGAGAGGTCTTTCAAATGATCTCCCAGGTGTCCAAGAGCAATGCCACTGTACTTATTCGTGGAGAGAGCGGCACGGGAAAAGAGTTGGTGGCCAATGCCATTCACTACAACAGCCTGAGATCAAAAAGCCCCTTTGTGAAAGTAAATTGCGCGGCCCTGCCTTCCAATCTCATTGAGAGTGAACTCTTCGGCCATGAACAGGGGGCCTTCACCGGTGCAATTCGCCAGAAAAAAGGAAAGTTCGAACTGGCCAACAAAGGAACCATCTTTTTGGATGAGATTGGTTCCATCGGCATAGACGTTCAGGTAAAGCTCCTGCGGGTCCTTCAGGAAAAGGAGTTCGAACGTGTGGGTGGATACAAAACCATCAAGACAGACGTTCGTATCATAGCGGCCACTAACAAGAACCTGGAGCAGGCCGTTGAGAATGAGGCTTTCCGGGACGACCTCTATTACAGATTAAATGTCTTTCCCGTCTACATACCCCCTTTAAGAGAACGAAAGACAGATGTTTTGCTTCTTGCGGACCACTTCTTGGAAAAATACGCCAAAGAAAACCAAAAGGACATCCGCCGTTTTTCAACTCCGGCCATCGACATGCTTATTCAGTACCACTGGCCGGGCAATGTGAGGGAACTTGAAAACTGCATTGAGCGGGCAGTCCTTCTGTGCGAGGAGGGAGTTATCCACAGCTATCATTTGCCTCCGACTGTCCAGACAGCAGAAGAGTCAGACACCCTTCCGGCAAAATCTCTGGAGGATGCAGTGGCAAACCTGGAACGTGAGGTCATGGTCGACGCGTTGAAAACCACGCGGGGAAATATGGCAAAGGCCGCCCAGATCCTAAAGACAACCGAGAGGAAGTTCGCTTATAAGGCCAAGAAGCATGGCGTGGACTTTCGCCTTTACCGGTAATCCGGATGACGTCTCAAGAGGTTCAGTGACTTCCCAATAAGTTCGGGCCGTACGGTTTCCATGAGCGCCGGGAATGAAGACAGCGGCTCAGGCCATGACAGAGATTTCAAGAAAGGCTGATGTGTAGGAAATCTCCTCTTCGTAAACGAGCCTGCTTTGGAAGGTATCCTGGTCGCCGGTTAGTTCACCTTTGAGCAAGGCCATCCCTTTCATGACCAGATCGTAGGTCTCACGTATCATCCCTCCGATGTGCGGCGGGAGGGCGCCTGTCAACTGCCGCGCCTTGCCAAAGGCCTTGTCTATGGCCTTGATGAGCTTCTGGATGAAGTGGCCCAGTTTTTCCTTGTCGCCACCCTCCATGGCCATGAACTTGTTCGCAAGCCCTTTTGCGCAACGCAGGATGCGTTCTGCTGTGGTCTTGGGGCCAAGATAATCACCCACGGGATGCGGGTGGGCTTTGTGTGTATCTCCTAACCCTCTGACCGTTTGGGCGACTTCATAGTGGACCTTTCTTGAAATGGACACATAGCTGAAATGTATGAAGACATTTGAGCCGTCTTTCCCCTCATATTCTATCTTTGTGTCCACCATGAAAGCGCTGACATCCTCCTGGTAGGCGTAGGATCTATCATAAATGCCGGAAGTGATAGCGCCGGTTTTCGGTGGAAACGAGGTAAGATCCACAATATCAAGCAAGTTTCGTGATTCACGGGCTTTGTCATCGGCGGGTCTTGACTTCCAGAAATTGTCTTCCTCAAGAAGAGGACCAGGCATGGGATACGCCAGAATCGGACTAGTCTCTACGGTCATCCTTGACCTCCTTTGCAATATCCGGGGACTCGTAGTAATTCTATCGACATACTCCCAAAGAATCTTGAATCAGAATTCCTTTATCACCAGTCATGGACTTGGCTCTGTTAAAATGTGCTAACCTCTGGTATATGAAGAAGATGGAGAACCAAGATGAAAATGCCTAAAAAATATCCCGCCCCAGGCGGGACCAGATACATGATGCCAGATGCCCGATATGAAAAAGCCGGTATCAGGTATCAGGTATGTTGAAACGAACGCAAAAAATCTGAAGACCGAGGAGAAAACATGGAACAGACAGCAAAACTCATCATAGATGGGAAGACCTTTGAGCTACCGATTGTTACCGGCTCAGAAGGGGAAAGAGCCGTTGATATTTCCAGGCTGCGCCAGGAAACCGGCTTTGTAACGCTGGATCCCGGCCTTGTGAATACGGCCAACTGTCAGAGTCGCATCACCTTTGTGGATGGAGAAAAGGGCATCCTGCGTTACCAAGGCATACCCGTAGAACAGCTTGCAGAGCATTCCACCTTTGTGGAGACGGCATATCTTCTGATAAACGGCGAACTGCCCACCCATAAACAGCTTAACCGCTTCTCCGTGTTGCTGAATGACAACTCCCTTGTCCATGAGGACATGCGGGCCTTTTTTGAGCACTTTCCCAGATGGACCCATCCCATGGGCATTCTTTCCTCCATGGTCAACGCTTTGCGAGCTTTCTATCCTAAGATCCCTGAAAGAACACAGGAAGAAGAAATCAATATCACTGTCACCAGGCTGCTGTCAAAAGTGCGGACTATGGCGGCCATGTCCTATAAGATCTTTAGGGGACACAAGGTCATTTACCCGAGACATGACCTCACATACGCAGCCAATTTCTTGAACATGATGTTCGATTCACCGGTCCGGCCTTATGTTATCGACGAAGATGTCGTAAAGGCCCTGAACGTCTTCTGGATCCTCCATGCCGACCACGAACAAAACTGCTCCACTGCGGCGGTCCGATTAGTGGGAAGCGCAAAGGTCAATCTCTATGCGGCTATTTCAGCCGGCATATGTGCACTTTGGGGCCCTTTGCACGGCGGCGCAAACCAGGCCGTGGTGGAAATGCTCAGGCAGATACATGAAAGTGGCGGGGATCTGGCCCCTTTCCTGGCCCGGGCCAGAGACAGAAGCGATCCTTTTCGGCTCATGGGTTTTGGTCACCGTGTGTACAAGACCTATGATCCAAGGGGCCGGATTATGAAAGAGGTGTGCGATAAGGTCTTGGGAAAAGCAACGCGTCAAGATCCTCTGCTGGATATTGCCCGGAAATTGGAAGAAGCGGCGTTGAAGGATCAATATCTCATTGATCATAAGCTCTATCCGAACATAGATTTTTACAGCGGCATCCTGCTGCGGGCAATCGGGATTCCGGTCAACATGTTCAC
>JAUWMM010000190.1 GCA_030613145.1 Desulfobacterales bacterium
TCGAAGCCTGACGCCGCATCACGAAAAAATGACGGTTTTGCAAAGGTCTCGGATTGAACCGTGTGTGGTACATAAGGATGATTTCTCAAATACGATTGCCGAGGCGGATCAGCGATATCAAAGCTGGAGGGAGAAGCTCGGCTGGATCAACGACTTTCTTGCAGAGGAGGCCTTTGATCTCAACATGGAACACCTTGTTTACTTAGCTATCTATCTTCGTTTCATCGGTTCGGGTGAAGTTTCATGCAACGAGGATGGCAGGCACTATCGTCCATCTCATCATGCCAGGATAGCAAGTCGCATACACGGTCTTCTCTCCGGAATAACCACTCCTGACAATGTTTTCATCATCAGGAAAATCTACCCATGGCTACCCTCACATGACAGTGCTTTTACCAGGGCGGAACCACTCACGCGGATTCGGGATATAGCCCACAGAAACGATATTCCAAGAGAACTCAAACAGGAGATTAAACACACGCTCCAGAACAAACTGCATCGTTGCGCCGGCCCTGAAGACCTAGTCACCTCGGCGGACCTGCTTGAAAAGATAACCGCCCCGGATGCCGATTATCCGTCCGCTTTCGTAGAAGAATTTAAGAAGTTCCATGAGGAACTCAAGGAGTTTTTCAGCGCTCACTCTTTGGAAGAGCAGCTTGAAGTGATCGTGAAGAAGGAAACCGCCCAGGGAGTTGATTTTATCCGCACATTTCTTGAAACCAATGAAATGGCGAACGCTCCAGAAGAACAGCTCACTGCATTCGAGCGCTTGACTACGCTTCGCGGCCATCTCGAAAAAAGAATTGAACATAACACCGGGTCGGAGGCGCAAGATCTCAGACTGGCAGATATAAGGCTTGAGGATTATTCCTTTGTTCTCTTGAGTCAACTGATCAATCACTTTGAAGCCCCGGAAAACGGGATGCCTTGGTCGCAGGCGCTGCACGCCCTTTCACTCACTGTAGAAAACCTTCGTTTAAGTGGTTTTGATGTAGAGGAATGCCAAGCCGTAGAATCCGAGTTGAATACTTGGCGTATGCGGTTTGAGCCTCGAGACATACAACAGCTAATTCGGCTCAAAGCCTCACTTGATAGATGCCGGCGACTGGCAGAAGTCTACTGTGACAAAATCCTGGAATTGTTTCCTGAAAGGGTTGAAAGGTTGGGCAGGGTCCTGGGTGTGGCCGAACGCTCCATAAAGGTTTTCTGTGAGGCCGATATTCGTGGCCACCTGGTGTTCCAACTCTCAAAGCTTGTTACTTTTCTTTCAAAAAGCATTCGGGCATCTGCGGCAAAGGACTTGTAAACAACAATCGTAGTTTCTTCTAACTTCACTTTTTGTCCAGCACGTTCCGGATGGTCTTGGCCATGTCCCGCGTGACTATAGGCTTCATAACGAACTCTCGGATGCCCATAGCCTTAGCCTTCTCCTCAGTTATTACTTCGCTATATCCTGTGCAAAGAATAATGGGAATATCAGGTCTTATACGCAAGAGCTCCTTTGCTAACATTTCCCCTGTCATATGCGGCAGGGTCTGATCGGTGATAACCAGGTCGAATTCATCCGGATGAGCGCGGAACGCCTCCAGTGCCTCGGTGCTGCTCGTTTTGGCAACAACTATGTAGCCAAGGGCTTCCAGTATCTTTTTCCCCATGCCCACAATGGCTTGCTCCTCATCAACGAAAAGGACTCGTTCATTGCCCACTAGACTATGTTCGGGAGCTTTAGTTTTGGACTTAACCTTCCTTCCGATCCTATGGAAGAATACGTGAAAGGTAGTGCCTTCTTCAACTTTGCTCTCCACGGTGATCATTCCGCCGTGACTTTTGACGATTCCGTGAACCACCGCAAGACCCATGCCGCTTCCTTCATCCGGTCCCTTGGTGGAAAAGTACGGATCAAAGATCCGTTCTAAGACCTCAGACCCTATTCCATGGCCCGTATCGCTCACAGTTAGCCTCACGTATGGTCCGGGATTCAAATCCGGGTATTGAGCCACGACTTCAGCATCAATATCTATATCCATCAGGCTGACCCCAAGCACCCCTCGATTTTTACGCATGGCATGCGCCGCATTGGTGCAAAGATTCATTAGCACCTGCTGGATTTGCGTTGGATCAGCCAGGACTGTCCCTGGCCGGCCCTCGATGTTTTTTCGAATTTCAATCGTTGTGGGCAATGTTGCGTGCAAAAGGTGTAGGGCTTCTTCCACAACAAGACTGACTTGCAACGGACTTTTTTCTTGTTCGCTCTGGCGGCTGAAGGTGAGGATCTGCTGCACCACGTCTTCTGCGCGCAAGCAAGCGTTGAGTACCTCCTCTAGGTCATGCCGCACTGAATGCCCCTGCATATTTTCATATAGCGCCAACTCCGTATTGCCAATAATAATCCCTATGATGTTATTGAATTCATGGGCTATCCCACCAGCCAAAGTGCCCATCGATTCCATCTTGTGAGTTTGTCGGAGTTGGGCTTCGAGTTGTTTCATTTCTTCGTGCGCCTGCTTACGTTCAGCTATCTCTCGTTTTAAAAGCAGGTTGGCCCTGGAAAGCTCGACTGTTCGCTTCTCAACCCGCTCTTCCAGATCGTCGTGAGCTTTTTGGAGTGCCTCCTCCGTTCTCTTGTGCTCAATGATTTCTTCATTGAGTTGCTTGGCATAGATGATGGATTGGGCATAAGCAAGTTCCAGCCGGCGGGTACTTTCGCGCAGTGCCTCTTCCGCCTGCTTGAGCTTACTCTCCGATGCTTCCAAACGAGCGATTGTTTGGCGCAGTTTTGATAACTCATTTATGAGTTGGTCTTTTGACTTGTCTTCATCTTTCATCTGCAATGCAAGTATTTGGCAGAAAGCCCCGTTTTATGGCGACCATGGCACCTTCATTTGTTGGCGGGCGATCAGTGACCGGTAGTAATCGTTGGTCTCCAAAAGTGACCGGTGTGTACCAACAGCGACAAGATGACTCTTGTTCAGCAGTAAAATGTAATCTGAATCCATAATGGTAGAGAGTCGGTGTGCAACCACAAACAGGGTTTTATTTTGAATGACGGTGGGGAGGGATTGGAAGATCGAGTCTTCCGTCCTGCTGTCCAATGCGGAGGTTGGCTCATCCAGTACCAGAATGTCCGGATCTTTGACCAAGGCCCGAGCAAGGGCCAGCCGCTGTTTTTGCCCTTCCGATAGGTTTACGCCTCTTTCGCCTATCTTGGTTTTATAGTCTTCCGGCAGGCTGTCTATAAAGTCATGAATACCCGCTACCCTGGCGGCCCTAACAACTTTCTCCTTGCCGGCCTCGGGATTCCCATAACATAGGTTTTCCATAATGGTACCGGACAAAATGAGTGTGCTCTGAGAGACATACCCGATCAGCCGGCGCAACGAACCCACTTCATAGTCCGATGCCGGATGGCCGTCAAAGTAGATCTCTCCGGAAGTGGGCTTGTAGAATCGGAGGATAAGACTTAACAGAGTTGTCTTGCCTACGCCGCTTGGCCCCACAACTGCCACATATTCTCCGGGGCGGACTTTAAAGGAGATATCTTTGAGTACTGGTTCAAAGCCATTGCCCGAGCCATTGTAAGAGAACGAAACATTCTTGAACTCTATATCTCCCCTTAACCGATCGACCATTTTGCCTGTGCCCGAGTTTTCTTCAGGAACAATGTCTAAGAGGGCCGAAACGCGTTCTATCGCCGCTCGTGAACTTTGCAGTTGAAGGTTTGCTGTGGCCAGAAATTGCGCTGGACCGAATACGTAACCCAGGTAGGCCTGAAAGGCAAGTAAAGAGCCCAGAGTCCAATGGCCATTGATTACCCAATAGGCCCCTGTTGCCAGCACAATGATCCGGGCAATACCGGGCATGGAATTGATTGTAAGGTTGGCGACTGAGCTCACAGTGAATTGTTCTAGTGAGATTTGAAATGCAGTCTTCAACTCTCTCATTAGACGCCCTACTGTACGGGCTTCCGAAGAGAAGGCTTTGATCAAAGAAACTGCAGACAATGACTCCTGGAAACGACTTGAGACGTTGGCCTGTTGTTCCATGTCCTGATGGCTCAAGACATGAATCTTGGAAGAAAAGTAGCGCATGCAGCACACGATCACAGGAAGAATGACCAGGACACCAAGGGCCAGTCTCCACTCCAGATAGATGAGCAACACCGTTCCTCCTACAAGGCGAACAATATTGCTGATGATGTAGACAATGGTGCTGGAGAAGAACCAGCGCAGCCCCTGCACGTCCGAGGAGAGGCGTGACATCAGGTAGCCTGTTTGATTGTCATCGAAAAATGATTTTGGAAAACGCAGAGTACGATCGAGTAAATCGTGCTGGATGTCGAGGATGACCTTTTGCTCAAATCGGATGAAATAAAATTTTTGCAGCAGGCTCGTCAGTTTTTCCGCCCCTAAGATCCCGACAAGAAGAAGGATGGCTCCAGTTAGAAGTTCCAGCTGCCGACCCAGAATGACAGCGTCAACAACGTAGCGCAGGAGGAGGGGTTGCGGAAAACCGAGCAAGGAGGTGAAGATAATGAGTCCAGCCCCCAGCACTCCTTTCCGCCAGTGCCGCCCAATATAAGGGCGAAGGTTCCTTAGGTTGGTCTTTATGCCCGCATAGCCATCCTGGCCGGCGATGCGGTCCTTAGGCAGTTTCCGGGAAAGTCCCCGTTTCAGATAAGTGAACCAGCTATTTTGCACTGTTAGGGTAAACTCGTTGTCTGTATGAACCGTTGCGTTTTACAATCAATTCCATGAACCAACGATGCCAGCGGCGGACATAGGAGAGCGGAAGTAACCAGTCACGGCAGGGTGGGTAGCAATAACGCACAATATCAGGGTGGGGAAAAAGGAGGCCAAACAAAGATCGAAGCATTTCTCTTAGCCCCGAGGGTCTTGAAAGATATCGTTTTAACATAAGACTTACCCAGTGGCGCCTCATTGTATGGGACCAAGTGGCAAGTTC
>JAUWMM010000164.1 GCA_030613145.1 Desulfobacterales bacterium
GACCCGCTGGTGGTTTATAAGAAGGAAGGGTTTGAGATGTTCATGGACATGATTGAACGCATCAAGGAGGAAACAGTTAGGTTTCTGTTTCGTGTCCAGATCGCTCGACCCGAGGAGATAGCCGCAAGGGAAAAGGCTGAAAAGGACAAGCTTGTCTTTTCACACGGTAAAGAGGTTGCCAGGCAGCCGGTACGACGCTCCGAGAAGAAAGTCGGCCGCAATCAACCCTGCCCATGCGGCAGTGGAAAGAAGTATAAGAAGTGCTGTGGAAAATAGTATGTGCGACACTAGGGAAATTGGGTCAAAGATGAAACTTCAAGTTCCAGGTTTTGTTGCAGGTGCCGTTGCTGCCGGGCTAAAAAAAGGCGGGAGCATGGATCTGGGCAGGATCTTTTCTGAAGTGCCTGCCAGTGCGGCTGGTGTTTTCACGACCAATCAGATTCAAGCAGCCCCGGTGCTCCTTGGCAAAAAGCGGATCAAATCAGGGCGTTGTCAGGCCATTGTAGCAAACAGCGGCAACGCCAATGCGTGCACGGGCAAACGAGGCATCGAAGATGCCGAGGGTGTTGCACGTGCCGCAGCCACAACCCTCGGGATACATGAGGATCTGGTGATGGTAGCTTCCACAGGTGTCATTGGCCGGCATCTGAACACTTCTGCCATTGAAGCTGCTATGCCGAGGCTTGCCGACCAGCTCAGCCCAACTGGGCTTTATGACCTCGCCCAGGCTATTATGACTACCGATACCTTTCCCAAAGCCCTTTCAAGGCAGGACAGTATCGGTGACAAAACCTTTACCGTGGCTGCTGTGGCCAAAGGGGCCGGGATGATTCAACCGGATATGGCCACCATGCTCTGTTTTGTTTGCACAGACCTCGGTGCGGGGCCGGATCTCCTGGGACAGGCCCTAAGTAATGCGGTTGCCACATCGTTTAATTCTATTACAGTGGACGGGGACACAAGCACCAATGACACTGTCCTTCTCCTTGCCAACGGCCTGTCCGGCCTGAACCTGGAAGAGACTGTGTGCGCCTCAGCGTTTCAGAAAGTCTTGGATGAGGTTCTCTTCACACTTGCCTTACAAATCGTTCGGGACGGCGAGGGGGCTACCAAGCTTGTCAGCATCCGGGTGACGGGAGCATCAAGTAAGGCTGATGCCACGACAGTGGCTTACACGGTTGCCAACTCCTCCCTGGTGAAGACCGCCCTCTTTGGGGAGGACGCCAACTGGGGCCGAATCATTGCCGCTGTGGGCCGTGCCGGTATCCCGATTAATCAGGACATAATCGACATCTATTTTGACGATGTGTGCATGGTCAAAGATGGGCAAGGCCTTGGCCAGCAGGTCGAGGCAGCCGTTACAACGATATTGAAAAGCAATCGTTTTTTGATTACTATAGATCTGAAGCTAGGCAGCCACGCTGCAACTGTCCATACCTGCGATCTTTCCACTGATTACGTGAGGATCAATGCCGATTACCGGTCTTAGGGCTCGCGCAGAAATAACTTGGCAGAATTGGCGCTCAGATTTGGGTTAGATTTGGACGATTCGATTGAGCAAATCCGCTGGAATAGCAGGCTATTTCGAGGACTTTGCGAATGAGTATCGGCCAAAGATAGCCTGAAGCTGGGATGCCAAAATGGTAAGTTGTTTTTGCGCGAGCCCTTAGCTTATCCGGCCCTTGGAACGACGCACAATTGTTATTTCGTAACGCTTTACGTGTAAGAAAAAGGCCCGTTTTGCTCACAGGGGTGAGCAAAATCCGGCCTTTTTCAAAAAGCCAAACTCTTACGTTATATCATATCTACTCCAGCGGGCTTTGTCCTCCATGCAGCCCTTAAAGCTTTAGCTTGACCACCTCAACCACCTTTTTGTATATATAAAAAAATCGTTAGAAGCTGTTTCCAACCCTTTTCCTTGGTCTGTTTGGCCATTTTTGAAAGTTCTAAGCTCGCTTCGCTAAAATGGAGGTTTATGCGCGCAAATCGCCGCGTAATGCGTTTCGCATGCAATAATGCAGAGTAGCTTTTCGGCAGTCGAAATCAAATTCGATGCAAACAGGAATATGAGCAGAAGGAGGAAGTCAAACATGAAAACGTATCCGATTGCAATGTGTTTAGTCTTTTGTGTACTGTTGGTGACGGGATGTGCAACAGCACCTCGAGCACCGCTAACCGATGCGGGGGAGAAGATCGAGATCATGGTCCTCTCCGACAGAGGCAATCCGTCTGAAATGACTGAGCGCCAGTATGAGTATCGTGTGGAAGTCGGACAATGGATGGAACGTGATCTGCTGAACATGTTGAAACGGTCCGGCTATGAGGCTGTTCTCATCGAGTCAAAAGACAAATTTGAGGCACGCAAGGGTCGATATCTTCTCACGGTCAAAATCGAAAGCTACAACCCGGGTAGCACCGCAGCGCGCATGCTCGTGGGATTCGGTGCGGGTGCCGCTGCGCTCGACAACCACTATGAGCTCTACGGCACGACTCCTCAGCCCCTCATGTCATGGAATGATGGTGTGGGAACCTCCGAGCACTGGAAAAAGCTACCCAGGAAACTAAATGCCAATACCGTCAGAAAGATTACCGAGCAACTCACCACATCCGAGTTACAGTGATGCCCGATTCTCGCAAACACCCCGCCCCGCGGCTGATCTCTTATACGAGGGAGGTATTATGAAAAAAATTGTGACGTATCTATCCATTGCGCTGTTTTTTTCTTGTACTATATTTTTTTCTTGTTCAAAAAAGGAAGACAAGGAACCAAAAAAAGGAAGAATTGATAAAATGACCGACCATGCAGCAGAAGTAATCGTGGAAAAGATTAAAACCCCCATCGATAGAGCGCGGTCTGTTAAAGAAAAGGAAAAAGAGAGGATGAAAGGTATTGATGAAAGCTTAAAAGGAATTGAATAAACTTTGAATGAATAGCAACAATTGTCAGCGTTAACAATTTACGTTCACTTGGGTTGGTTATATCTCATTTCGGCTTCCTTTTATGCAGTAAACCAAGAAAAGTGTTTCATTTCGCCCGGGCTACATTTCAATAAGCCAAGCCTTTCCCTGAAGTTTTGTTGCCGTTTTAAGTGCTGCCAGAAATCTGGATCGGAGCATATCACTCGTCAGCGCTTTCTTTACTGACGGAAGCTTAAGAAATCCTCCTACAAAACCTCTTATGTGTTTTTGAGTAAAACTCTGAGGATTGTTAAAGAGTAAGTATTGTAAATTGTCTCTTTCAATGCATGTCAGTATGAGTCTCTCAAATGTTGTCTCAGGAGGGATGACACGCTGTTTCCTTTTAACCAGCCCAAGCGCTTCCGTTTCACATTGTAAGGCGCATACTCCGCACCCGAGGCATATGGAGGTATCAATCTTAGACTGTTTCTTTTTCTTCTTTGTTTTTGGCCTGTCGATCGGAACCATTGCAATGGCATTTATGGGACAGGCTTTTGCGCACTTACCGCAACCCTCACACTTACTCTCATCAACCTTGGCAATAAAGCTTGAGGTAACCACTGTGTTAGGGTAACCATGGCGACTTATACCTGCAAGGGCATTGCAACAACATTTACAGCAGTGACATATGAAAGTAACATTTCTCTGAATATTGTCCGCTTCAAAAACGAGTCCAAGCTCTTTTGAACGAGCAACATTTTCAAGCATCTCAGATTTGGAGACCTCTTTTGCCAGATTTCGGCGGATCAGATAGTCGGCTGCGAGACCAAAACTGGAACATGTATCCAGGGGTGTATCACACTCCTTTTGGTCAAGATGAAATTTTTCGTGTCGGCAGGAACAGATTCCTATGGAGAAACTATTGGATTCCTCAACTATAAATGTGGCCTTTTCATAATCCAGGATTTCAAGATAATGTGAGTCAATTATGGCTTCTTCGTGGGGTAGGGTCCTGAGCGGGGAGACCTCCTGCCCATCTTCAAAGTTTGCTTTGTAAAACAAACCTTCTTTGTGCATATATTCATTAAAAAGATGAGCCCATTTTCTGGTATTCAGGTGTTCCCCAGTCCTCATCATCGTAAACTCAAATATCCCAACAACAAATGGAGACGGGGAATAGTAGTAGTCATCATTTATCCAAAGATCTATGACCAGCCCTTTGAAACACAGCTTATCAAGAATCCTTCGCAACTTTGACTTCTCGTATTTCGAAAACCTTGCAATTCTATCTAGGGTAGACAAGCCAAACGGCATCTTGACAACAACGTCGGCTTCCTCGGTAGAGTAAAGCTCCTTTAATATCTCATAAAATGCCCTACTCCACGGTACGCTTGTTTGGAGCCTATCGATTTTTTGCCCAAGCTTCGTGTAAATGTCTTCTTTTCCAATTAAGTGCCCCATAAAAACCTCTATATGGTTGATAAAGCAAGGTAGCCATATGAATTGGGTACGTCGCACAAGCAAGCCCGCAGCCTTGTCAGCCTCCGGCTGATTGACGCCGATTCAGCCGTCGCAGCCAGTGCTTTGGCGAAGTCGGCGATTGCGGAAAAGGGCCATTTCTGGATGGAAACTAGTTATGCAAATGTCTTAACGCTGATAAGTTCCGACGAGTTCTGCCTTTGACAGGATATGTTCTTCCATCGCCTTTTCAAGTTCTTTCTTTGTCGGCTTACCCAAATCGGGAAGCACGATATCTAAAGCATAGAGCTTGTGAAAGTACCTATGACGGCCAATTGGCGGGCAGGGTCCGCCATATCCGGTACGTTTCCAGTCGTTGAGCCCTTCTTTGGTTCCCCCGGGAAGATCCTGCGACCGTACTCCTTCCGGCAACCCAGAGGCATCCGGAGGGATATTATACAATACCCAGTGCACCCACGTCATCTTGGGTGCGGCAGGGTCAGGAGCATCCGGGTCATCCACAATCAGAGCAACACTCTTAGTTCCTTCCGGTAGCCCCGACCATTGCAAGGCGGGTGAAATATCCTCACCATCACAAGTGTAACGCTTGGGAATTTCTCCATTGGATGAGAATACCGGTGATGTAACTGTTAGGGACATGGTGACACCTCCTTTCATTGGTTTTACACTATGAACTTCCTTCTCTGATGCATATCCATAGGCACAGAGGCCCACAAGAAACGCTATAAACACCGCCAAGAACATAGTTGAGAGATTACGTAAGTGACCACTCATTTGAGCACCTCCCTCAAGAAATCCCCTGACTAAAAATTAACAACGAGCGTGACCGATAGAATGGTATCAATCTCTTCTAACGTTGCAGGAACTGGTTTATTATTATACTTGACTACATAGCTCGTCTTTAACGAGAGATAATCGCTCAATGCAGATATGAGCGCAGGTTCCGAAATCACATTATAATTGTCGCCATCTTCGAAATCATATACGTATACGACGGACTGGGAAAACTTATTCTTTTCTGTGAAAGCGTATTCATAGCCGGCAAAGGCACGGCCC
>JAUWMM010000192.1 GCA_030613145.1 Desulfobacterales bacterium
TGCCCATCCACGAATCGTAAAAACTCAATGGGCACAAGCGTAAGTTTCCAATTCAGAAATGAGCAATTTTCCGCAAGGTCAAGGAAAACAGGGGGTTGCGCGGAGGCGTACCGAGGTACGTCGCACAAGCAACTCCGCAGTCTTGTCAGCCTCCGGCTGATTGACGCCGATTCAGCCGTCGCAGCCAGTGCTTTGGCGAAGTCGGCTCGTAGCCAAGAAGGCTACTATGGCGAAGTCGGCGATTGCGGAAAAGGGCCATTTATGGATGGAAACTAATTAGATTGCAAGCCTTCTCACGCCAATATTGATCTGTCGGACCGCCTCGGTTATCACTTCATCTACGAGGGAGGCAAGCGTGCCGGTAAAGGAGTGACCATCGGTGAGGGCATTCAGGTCAAGCTTGTGTAAGATCGGAAAGGTTTGTGTTCCGACTCTGCCCGGATAGAACAGGGTTGACCAAGCTTGCAGGCAACTTGCCACAACCTTGTTTAACAAATTTATGATGTGGTATAAAGGTTCAACGGTGAACAATTTAAGGAAAAGGTGTTGTTGGGCATGGGCCCTCTTGAGAGCCTTTAGGGTGCAGAAGGGCAGAGTGTTGTTGTCTTGGATCAGGTGCCCCAGATAGAAGCGAAACAGGCAATCCCGGGTGGGCTGGTCGACATTTGTCAGGCTGTCGAGTCGAAAGTCTCTCGGATGCCGACCCGACTGCTGAATAAGAACCATATCAACCAAGGTCTCAAGCTGTCGGTGGGATGCAATCGCAATGGATCCCCTCTCCCCCCAGCTTGTCGTGTAATGGTCAATAACCCCATGAATGATACGATCACTTACTGTGTGGGTAACAATGCCGGCGGCAAAAGCTAACGCTGAGGTCCATACATGAGGCTCAGCACCAATGACGTCAAAGAAGCTTAAGGCTTTTTGATCGTTCTTGAGAGTTTCTTTCAAGTGAAGGGCTCGAGAGATCTGAAGGCAGTCTTGGCGAATTTTGCGGCAAGAAATCACATTGTAGAAGAAGGCGTCCGGGATAATTGCACCCAGATAAAAGGCTGAAAAATTTTTCTCAAGGACCAGAGCCAACAGTTGCTGTCCAGACCCTTTCAGTTGCTTGACCACATCTTGGGCGATTAGAATATGGGTCATCTCCTTAGGCATTGTTATATTTCGCCGTGGTCTAACCTAACCCGGACAAGCCGGACCAAAAAAGATTGGATGCTGGTTCCTGGATTCTTGATACTGGATGTGTGGTTCTTGATTCTTGATTCCGGTTTATCCAGTATCCAGCATCTGTAACAAGTATAAAATGAACAGGTTACATAACATAGACAAGCTTTTGTCTATATTGTGGCGCTAAGCGCCTAACTCTCTACGGGCTCAACTGCCAATACTTAAAAATAACATGAAATCATCCGCTTCACCAAGAAGAAAAAAGGCAATATTCGGCTGGTGCATGTATGACTGGGCCAATTCGGCTTTTGCCACGAGTATACTGGCAGCCATTCTACCCGTATATTTTGCGACACTGGTGCCTGAGGAAGGTATAGCGGTTCAGTGGGGCACATTGAAAATTACAACCAAGGCAAGCGCATTGTGGGCATACGGGGTCTCTTTTTCATGTTTTGTGACCGCCCTTACTGCCCCTATTCTCGGGGCTTTGGCTGATTTTGCAGGTTACAAGAAGAGATTTCTCTTTGGATTCACTTATGTCGGCGCAACGCTTACTTCACTTTTGTATTTTGTTCAGGGGGGGGACTACTGGCTCTGCCTTGGCCTTTTTATGGCAGCCAACATGGGATTTGCTGGAAGCATGACCTTCTATAACGCTTTTTTGCCCGAGGTAGCCCCTGAAGAGAAGATGGATTGGGTTTCGGGTAAGGGTTACGCCTTTGGCTATATAGGCGGAGGTCTTCTGCTGGCCCTTCACATGCTCATAATTAATTACCATGAGGGTCTTGGAATACCGGACAGATCGTTGAGCATTCGGATCAGCCTTTCCTCCGTTGGTATTTGGTGGGGCCTCTTTGCACTTCCGCTTTTTCTGTGGGTTCCTGAAGTGAAGCGGCCGTATAATCAGCGGCAAAAGTTTTCTTATCTTAAGTCCGGATTTATCCGTTTTTTCCGCACTCTCAGATCTTTTCGGAACTATCAGGACCTTTTGTGGTTTCTTGTTGCCTTCCTTATTTACAACGATGGCATACAAACGGTCATCGCCATGGCAGCCATCTTTGGCAAGACCGCCCTTGGGCTTGATACGGGCACTCTGATCGGCACCCTTCTGATGACACAGTTTGTCGCCTTTCCCGGAGCTCTCATGTTTGCAAAGCTGGCCCAGCGTATCCAGCCCAAAAGCGCCATCATCATCACATTGATGTTGTGGGTTGGCATTGTGACGTACGCTTATTTCTTACGATCGGCTGTTGAATTCTGGATACTCGGTGGGTTGGTTGGTCTCGTCTTGGGCGGAAGCCAGGCCATCAGTCGATCCCTTTACGCACAGTTGATTCCAAGGGCGAGGCCGGCAGAGTTTTTCGGATTTTTTAGCATCAGCGCCAAGTTTGCTTCTATCTTTGGCCCCCTGGTCTTTGGCCTGATAACGGACCTGTCGGAAAATCCGCGTAACGCCATTGTTTCATTGGTCTTGTTTTTTGTGGTTGGAATGATCTTGTTGAGTCGGGTGAATATGGAGCGTGGGCGGCTTAAGGCGTTGGAGCCCAGTCAGTCGAGTAGTTAAATAGTCGAGTCGTGAAGTTGGGTAAAGTCAGTGGTCCGTTGTCAGTAGTAAGTTGTATATATTTTCAAAGAGTTATGTTGGATACAAGCTTGTCTGAAATTTCTTGCTTATTAACCGAATTAATTGATTTTGCGGTTTCGCAATAGACAACGGACAACTATCAACTGACACTACCAATTAACCCATTACTCCAGTACTCCAATTGGGTGAAGCCCCTAAGTTTTCCTTTCATACAGGTATAGGGCCATGGCCACAGCTGCGGCTTCTTCTTGTGTGAGCACCTTCTTCATTTCTTCCTTGGCGTCCAGGTAGGCGAAAATCCTGCCGGTGATCTGCATCACGATCTGAAGTATGCCAAGTACAACAAATATGCCCACATATCGTATGATCAATGTAGAAATAGCATAACCCCAATCAATGGCTTCAGGTCCCATTAGGAATATCCTTTCCAAAAATTCTCAAGATTAGGCGCGATACTTCACGTTAAACTTTAACTTTGGTATAAAAGACCCTATTCTTGAAAGATAATTTTAAATATGATCACGCAAATACAAAAAAGGAGCGTGATTAAACTTGACAAACTCGTAAAAAGTCAAAAAACATCATTTTTTGTCATTCCGGCGAAAGCCGGGCACGTAGTGAAGCGTTAGCGCTATCCAGTGGTTTCAGAAACTTATGACTTCCCTGGCCCCCGGCTTTCGCGGGGGTGACGACTTTTTACGAGTGCATTAAACTTAACCGAACATGGCAATCAACATGCCGGCTGCCGACGCACTGCCAATGACACCAGCCAGATTCGGCCCAATTGCGTGCATTAGCAAAAAGTTGTTGGGATTCTCCTGTTGTCCGACAGTCTGTGAGACGCGTGCTGCCATGGGGACTGCAGAAACCCCTGCTGAACCGATGAGGGGGTTCATCTTATCCTTGAGAAAAAGATTCATGATCTTTACCGTCAGGATCCCTCCCACGGTACAAATAGCGAAATCGATGAGTCCGAAGGCAAAGATGAGTAAGGGCTTGGCAGAGAGAAACTTATCCGCCTGCATAGTGGCGCCCACTGAGATGCCCAGAAATATGGTTATGATGTTCATGAGAGAGCCTTGTGCCGACCCGGCCAGTCTGTCTACGACGCCACTTTCCCGCATAAAGTTTCCCAGCATGAACATCCCCATCAAAGGGGTTACCGCAGGGATCAGCAGAGCAATGACCCCTGTTACTATTAAGGGGAAAAATATCTTTTCACGCTTGGATACGGGCCTCAGCTGTTTCATGACAAGCCGTCGCTCTTCCTTTGAGGTCATAAGCCTCATGATGGGAGGCTGAATCAAGGGGACCATGGCCATGTAAGAATACGCGGCCAGAGCATTGGCCCCAAGGAGATGGGGAGCGAGCTTGGCAGTGAGATAGATGGTTGTTGGCCCGTCGGCCCCTCCAATGATCGCAACTGATGCGGCCTCTTTCAAGGTAAACCCGAAAAAGAGTACCCCAAGGAATGTCACAAAGACTCCAAGTTGAGCACCCGCCCCAATGATCAAAGTCTTTGGATTGGCAATTAGGGGGCCGAAGTCGGTCATGGCACCAAGTCCCAGAAATATAAGGCATGGGATGACCTCCCACCTCACACCGTAGTGGTAAAATATGTTGAAGAGCTCCCTTTTGCCATGATCGTCGATTCCCATGAGGGGAGTCAGGGGAAAATTGACAATGAAGATTCCAAAACCGATGGGCAGCAAGAGCAAGGGTTCGTATTTTTTTGCTACGGCCAAATAAATGAAAAACAGGCCGATCCCCCACATGATAACGAGCTTGTAATGAAGATTAAAAAGCCCGGTCTGTGTAAGTAAAATATTCAATAAGACTTCAACAAACTTGTCCCAATTCATAGCTTGGTTCCTTATTGAAGCTCAAAGCTGACAGCTCAAAGCTCAAAGGTAAAAGAAAGATTAACGATTAGCATCTATATTTTTTGCGGAAAAGCACAAAAAGAACCTTCCGACCGCTTGGGCCTTCAGCTTTCAGCTTTGAGCTTTCGGCAATCATTCACAAACTATACGGCTATCACCGGGTTGCATGTTGGGATCTTCCTCTAGTGTGACAGTCAGGTTTCGTCTCGTTTCCACGTCCAGGAGTTCTCTTCGTTTTTTGTTCAGTAAGTAGTAACCTACATTACTGGGTACGATTCCTCTT
>JAUWMM010000143.1 GCA_030613145.1 Desulfobacterales bacterium
ATTTTGGTGGCCATGATGCGAGAACTTGAGCCGACTTCCGACATACAGACCGTATGCATGGGTTTTGATGAGCGTTCTTATGATGAGAGGCCATATGCAAGACAGGTTGCCGAAAAGTATGGAACGACTCACTACGTCCACGTAGTGACACCCGACATTCTCGGAATCCTTCCGAGGTTAGTACGCCATTATGGTGAGCCTTATGGAGACGCCTCTGCTATTCCGACCTGGTATCTTAGTCAAGTTACAGCCAATCACGTAAAAGTTGCCTTAAGTGGAGATGGCGGAGATGAGATATTTGCAGGGTACAACCGTTTTGACAGCACTGGATTGGTTGAAATCTATAAGAAGTTTCCAGCACTTGTGCGAAAAAGGATCATCGAGCCCACCGCAAAGGCCTTACCTGACATGGCCTGGGGTGAAGGCTATATCAGCCAACTGAAACAGTTTATGAAGGGAGCAGGCCAACATCCTGTACAGCGTCTTACCTTAAGAAACTCCGTCTTTTTTCCGGATATGAAATGTCGGCTATACACAAACAAGCTGAAAGTGGCTCTCGCCGGATACAATCCGGCCGAACGTTTTTATTCAGCCCATGACGGCTTGAAGAACCTTTCCGGGGCAGAAAAGCTTCAGCACATAGATTTGGGTATCTTTTTGCCGGACGATATTCTGACAAAGGTAGATATTGCCTCTATGGCTCACAGTCTGGAAGTCCGATCTCCATTTTTGGATCATAAGCTATCCGAATATGTCTTGAGTCTTCCCTTTGAATACAAGCACAAAATACTTCGAAGGAAACGAATACTCAAGAGTGTGGGTCGGCGGTTCTTCAAGGCGGATTTCCTACATCGGAGGAAAAAAGGCTTCAGACTACCGATTGGGGAATGGTTCAGGACTTCGCTTAAACAGCCATTGTTCGACTGCCTCACCAACAGCCCAATATTTGTTGATTCCAACTTTTTTGAAATGGACTTCATAAAGCAAGTATTCGATGAACATCAATCTGGCAAGATCAACCATACCGATCGTTTGTGGAACTTATGGTTTTTGGGAGAGTGGGCAAAAGTTGTGGACTTGGCTTATTAGCTCCAAGTTCCGCCTGATGGAAGGGAAGGTGAATCGAGAAGGCCTGCGCTCAAACCCTTTCAAAAGCATCTTGATTCTTTCCAATCAAATGAGAGACAAAAGGACCATGATGGGGGAGATGTTATGCCATATATGTATGCAGATCAAAAGAGGGCTTAGAGGAGCCATTGCAGAAGAACATATCTTGCCATATATGGAAACCGACCATCATCCACAAAGTGAAATAGTGCCACCGGAGCCGTGGGTGGGGGCTATGTTCCAGGACTTTCTTGACAAAATCATAATTGAACAATCCCAATTCCTTGACCCGCCGGGGCGTGAGAACCTGTTGAGCTGTTTCTTTCAAGTCCTTTTGAAATTCATAATAAGGATTGAAGGCAAATCCCCATTTCTTCTTATGCAAGACAAACTCAGGGACCACGCCACGCATGGCTCTCTTGAAAATAGACTTGGTTTTCATGCCGTTCATCTTCATGTGAACAGGTAGTTTATTTGCAAACGAGACCAGATCCCGATCCAGGAATGGCACACGAACTTCGAGGCCGTGTGCCATGGAGACACGGTCTTCATTTAAGAGGAAGTCGTCAACGAGCTTGGTGTGAAATTCTGCTATCAGTGCCTGTTCGATAAAACTTTGGTGCCTATCGGCGAAATATGGCTCAAATACCGTTCGCGTGGGGGCAAGCTTTTGTTCTAACATTCGCGGCCCGTATAGCTGTGACCTTACCTGAGAGTCGTGGTCCCAGACATTTCTTATGATACTATAATATTGGCATTTGTCGCCAAGACTCAAAAACAGTTGCGCACCGCGGCGATATTCGTCGAGCGTCATATTTGTCGAGCGCCTTTGCGCGTCCATGAGATGATTGGAAAACGGTTGCAGCACTCGCCTGTTGAAACTGGCGGGAATGAACCGATGAAATGGGTCGCTGGGTTTCATATACTGATATGCCAGGTAGCCGGCAAAGAGCTCGTCTCCACCTAAACCAGCCAGAGCTACCTTGATAAAGCGTTTGGCATGTTGAGCCAACAGATACCCCTGGAGCATATTGATCTTTGGTTCTTCCACATGCCACAGCACCTTTGGCAGTGACTTCAAAGGTTCCGGATCCAGGGCACAAGGGTGATGCCTGGTATCAAAGGCCCGAGCAACCCTTTCGGCATCATCGAGTTCGTCCGTTGGTTCGTTGAAGCCGAGCGTACAGGTATCTACCTGTTTTTCCGGATCTATCCGATGTGTCATCGCCAGGATGGATGAACTATCCATGCCTCCGCTAAGATAGATCCCCAGAGGAACGTCAGCCACAAGTTGGCGATGAACTGCCTCCTGCAAGTGCTGCCTGATTCCTTGCACTGCTGTTTTTTCGTCCAGGAGAGGGCCGCCGAACCGGGGCATTTTCCAGTAGTGTCTGCGCCGTAACCCATCTTTGTCTATTACAGCATATTCGCCTGGCAGGAGCCTCTCTACACCTTCAAACAATGTCTTGGGACCGGGTACATACCTGAGGTTCATGAAATAGTGCAGGGATTGCTTGTTAATGTAACGTGAGATCTTGTTGTCAGCAAGGATTGCTTTGATCTCCGATGCAAACAGGACGCGGTCTTTTGTGTGGCAGATGTGAAGGGGTTTCACACCAAAATGATCTCGCGCAAGTATCAATCTTTTCGTACGGTCATCCCACAAGGCAAAGGCAAAGATCCCGTTGAGCCTATTGAACATGTCCAGACCAAGGTCTTCATAGATGTGGACCAAGACCTCCGTGTCGCTGGTTGTGGAAAAGACATGACCGCCGGCCTTCAGGTCTTTTCGCAGTTGCCGAAAATTGTATATTTCACCATTACACGCAACAATAACTGAACCATCTTCGTTCGACATGGGTTGACGTCCAGTCTCGAGGTCGATGATGCTCAGACGTTGATGGGCCAAGACCAGACGTTCATTTTCATATAGTCCCTCCTCATCCCTTCCCCTATGGGCGATAGCGGCTGCCATGGCCTTTACGGTTTGGACCGCTTCTGCCGGTTTATGGTCGAAGTGATATATGCCGGCGACCCCACACATACCTAAACTACCCTCCCAGGTTCTGACAACACATCTGCCAAAGCCTGTTGTGCTGCTGCATCGGCATCACGGGTTTCTCCGTAGCTTTCCACCAGCCTGATTAGCCATTCCGTTACGTCGATACTGTCTTTCAAGAGGTGTCGACGTTTTTCATGCCAGTGACTCTTAGGATGAGAAGCCTCCAACAGGGCCCTTGAAGCGTCTAAAGCCTCGACTTGCTCGGTTTCACAAAAGTTCTGCACCAGGCCGTATCGATGTTCTTGGACATCGGTATAACCTCGACCTGTGGGGCTGAGAAAGATGGCGGGAGTGCCGAGGACTGCTGCCTCGCTTGCCATGGTAGCCGATTCCCCCACGACCAAAGCAGCGAATGCCATGAAATGGTGAATCTGGTGGACAGGTATGGCACTGGCAAATGGCTTGAGTTGGTCGGGAATAGGGGCTTCGCTTGAAACAAATACCTTGCCATGTCGTGCTAATTCCAGGACCAGTCTGACTTTATTTGGAAGACTGAAGCCCCTGTCACCCATATCATGAGCAGATTGCCACGCTACGAATCGAACAATGGAGAATGAATCCTCAGGTTTTAGTCCAAAGCGGGACAACACCCTGGGGTCGGGGACAAACCAGCGGGGATGCAAGTAGGCCAACTCATGAAAACCTGCATACCGCAGGTGCTTGCCTCCATGGCCCAAGATGTAACACTGGGGGGTAAAGATTCTATCTATGAACGGAAAGGTAATTGCATTGGACAGGGTCGCATTTTCCGTATCCGTGAAGGCCCATGCCGGTGTTCGCGTCAACCACCCCACAGGGCCTACAAAGGTGCCTCCTATTTGAAGCATCACCTGGGGTCTGAAAGTCATGACCAACGGCAGAAGGCGTCCAATGTGGGCAAACATTTCCCCTGTCCAACCCGCCACGCCGGTCCGCGCCTTGCTCAATACCTTATGCGGGATGTGGAACCGCCGCAAGAGATCACAGGTTATATCTTTCTCCCGCGCCACAACCCTTACGGCATGCCCGCGCTCATGCCACATGGAAATGGCGTTTCGAAAAAAGTGTACGTGAGCAGGATGTGAAATGTCGATAAGGATGCGCACTCTTTATTTTAGATGTTTATTGTAGTTCATATCAAACCACATACTGAAAAACAGGGTTTGCAGCCCGCTTATGAGTGTAAAGATAAGGGCCATAGCATTAATATCAGGAACGTCACCGGTCACAGTCCACACATAAAAAAACCTTACAGCCAGAGGAAGACTGACGCCGAGGAGGAAGAAGGAGAGTATATAAAAAAAGACCAAGGGATGAAAATCTTTGATGACATATTTAAAAAATAGCCTACGCCAGAATCCTTTGAACAAGAGCCACAATATCCTGGGAATAAACCGGATCAATCTGATGCCGGACTTTTCGCCTATATTGTAAACAGGCTTTATATGCACATCCCGCACGCGAAAATCGTATTGATTAAGTCTTATGAGAAGGTCATTTGGTATGCCGTAACCCTTATAGATATTGTCGAGATTCATTCTTTTCAGAGCAATCAATGAAATGGCCGTGTATCCGCTCTGTGAGTCGGCAATATGCCAGTAGCCCGAAGCGAACTTAGTCAGAAGAGAAAGAAAAGAATTTCCCAGATATCGATAATGGGGGATCATTCGCCATGCGTCGCCGTAGAAGAGTCGATTTCCTTTTGAATACTCTGCGGTGCCGTCAACGATTGGCTCAATAATGTTCATGAAATCTTTTGGGTCCATCTGGCCGTCACCAGCCATCACCACGGTTACATCCATTTCTAGCTCAAGGGCCTTCTTGTATCCAGTGGCAATAGCTCCCCCAACCCCTTGATTTGCCTCGTGTCCCAACAGACAGATTCTTCGGTCATCTTTTGCTTTTTCACTTACAGTCTGTGCCGTGTTGTCAGTGCTGGCATCATTGATGACAATAATTTTATCAACAAAACCAGGAATTCCCTGCACCGTCTTCCCGATCAACCTTTCTTCGTTATAGGCGGGCACAACTACTGCAATTGATTTCTCCTGATACATTATCCACCGCGTATTAAGTGTTTTGCTTTGTGAATGTCCTAATCAAATAATCAGTGTTGTTGGATTCTTAAAAAGAGACCTTTGCAAAACCCTTCTCACTTGTTCCTGTGAGTTTTTTGAACATGGTCGCTCAAAGTGGGTTATGATAAAAGTCTCGTAAAATTCGTCCATCCTTATGGCCTGACGCTGCCCCCTTTTCCCATCACCTGTACGTTTCAACATGATTGTTTCAATTCGCCTGAACAAAGAATCCCTAAAATTTTTATATTACTTTAAAACAATCTTTGTGTCAATTGATTGCAAAACCAAAAAAAGAATCGATCAGAACAAGATTACCCCCAATGGACTGTGCTGCGACTTCCATGCAGGATTTCTATGGCCTCTCAGTGTCTGCCCAGTGATTGAAGCGCTTGAACGCATCTAAAGGAGCCTCATGCTCGTTGGGGCTTTTTTCAAAGGCGCGACTGGCGTGAAAAAGGGCGTTGTGCCAATCATCTGTTTGAATAAAGTCTTTGTATGCTATAACATCGCTCAAACCGGTTGAGTCGAGGTATTC
>JAUWMM010000084.1 GCA_030613145.1 Desulfobacterales bacterium
GGCTCCCATGTCAGAATCCAACATGAATGGGAGAGGTCGTGGCCGGCGCCCAACGCCCGCTATATCATAATAATTTGGCTTGGAAGCCGAAAGAAGCGAGGCCAGATCAAGGCCGATAAACCCCGCTCCTATGAACACTAGCTTCTTGGCCGCGGTCTTTTTCAGGAACCCCATAATTTTTTCTGCGTCCGGTACTGTCCGGAGGGTAAACACCCCGTCAAGATCCCGCCCTTCAATCAAGGGCACCATCTGGCTTGCCCCTGTTGCCAGAATGAGCTTGTTGTAAGTAATATTGCCACCATCCGACAATTCGATCTCTTTTGTACTCGTGTCCACGTGGGTTGCCCGGGCTTTGATCAGATTGATCCCCGCCTTGGCAAACATCTGGTCGGGATTTGTGATAGAGTCTGCCGTGGCCAGACCGGCCACCACATGCGGGAGGGCTCATCTTACTATGAATCGCTCTTCCTCGCTTACAATGGTCACATCTACGTCCGGCATTAGCTTCCTGCTAAGCATAGCAGAAGGACCTCCCGTGCCACCACGGCCGATAATAACTAATTTTTCACCTTTTTTCATCGTTGCCCTCCTTTTGGCTTTTATTGCCCTGATCTCCCGATTCTTCATTACAAGTATATGCTCATAAGACAATCTGGATACCTATTTTCCCGACTACTGTCAAGTCCTTTATTGGGGCAGGTGTATTGGGAAGGGTTGGAGAGGGGTTAGAGGTTTTGACATGGCTTCTAGGGAATAAGACTTTAAGCGGTATTTTAGTTGAAAAAGGGGGCTCTTGGAGCCCCCAGGAATCAGTGCTAGAAACTCACGGTAAGTGCCACATAAGGACCGGACATATCATAATCAAAGATCACATCATCCTCATCTATATCTATGACGAATGTTTTGTAACCTCCGTGAATATCCATAAAGGGGAAGGGAGTAAATGATATATCACCCGTCAACTCATAAATTGAATTTCCTGAATAGCCGATCCAGGTTCCCCTTAACCTGGCCTCCAGGATATCAACCAGTATTCCTATATGTAGATTGAGACCAAGCATGGGAATGGGCAGGGTGAAATCTTCTTGTTCGTCAATTCCAGTAGTCTTCAGGCTAACATCACCATCCAAATATTTGACCTGGAAGACACCACCCAAAGAAAAACCGGCCAGTATATTTTCCAGATCCAAAAGATCGTATTGATAGTGAAGGTCAATCATGCTGAATTCAATAGAGGAAGATACAAGGGCACCATCTGGATAAGTCCATCCCCCAAAGTTGATGTCCCTGGTAAGCGTATTTTTGCCCGAATAGTCAATTTCCGTATAAGTCAGAGAGAGATGATGGTTGCCAAGCCCGACAAAAGCCTCAACGGACGGATAATCCTCATCGTCAATCCCAAGGTCCTTATCAAAATCGAGGGTGTCGCCTACAATGCCACCCTCATCAACTTGTACGTTACCATCAAGTGATGGAAACCAGTAGTAGCCTCTTGCCCCAACCTCAAAGGCCAATGATGATACTGGTAAAAGCAGTACAGATAACAGCAAAGATAGAGCCAGATAAGTCTTTTTCATTAGTCTCCTCCTTCGTTCAAAAAGTTGTTTTCGTCATCAACCATCTTCTTAAGATGGCTTAGTACTGATTGCTCCTCTCCTTCGGCCTTACTTGCAACAACAATACCAAGGTGAGCCATAAATGATAACAACTCGCTTTTTGGCAGGCCTAATATGGGGGAGAATCGACTTGTGTGTCAAGTAAAAAGACATCACAACAATGAGCGGACACGGGAGATGAAAAGTGACAAGCACAATTCAGCTTGACAGGCTCTACGGGGTGCCCTAAAAAATAAATTTGTATGTGATCAGAAGGTTGATCTGGGGCGGATCTCGCCCGCGCCCGTTTGTCCTATGTTTCATTTTGAATTTTAGTTCTGCAATCCCTGGCCCAGACCTGGCCATAGGCTACGTGATTGCATATATGAAGCAAGCACCAGGGCAGGCCGCAATCCAACAGGGAGGATAACGCTATGGCAGACGCAGAAGGAGTCTTGGAGGCAAGGAGTGTATCCGAGATGCCATCGGAACATAAAGGTGTTAGGGAAAAATCGATCAAAGGTTCAGAGAACCTTGAATGGGGTATGAGAAATCGCCTGTCCCGACTGATCAAGCCGGATGGGCACTGTCAGTTTCTTCCCATAGATCATGGTTATTTTCAGGGCCCCACGAGGTGTCTTGAAAGACCTGGTGAAACGATCAGTGACCTTCTCCCTTATGCCGACGGTCTATTTGTAACAAGAGGCGTTCTTAGGACCTGTGTGGATCCGGATGTTGATACCCCTATCATTTTGCGGGTTTCAGGGGGCACCAGTGTTATCGGCGAAGACCTGTCCGATGAAATCATCACCACCTCGGTGGAAGAAATGATCCGGCTCAACGTAGCGGCCGTGGGTCTTTCGATTTTTGTCGGCAGTGATTACGAGCGACAAGCACTTGAGAGCCTTGCCATGCTTGTCAATGAGTGTGAGGGTTATGGTATCCCGGTCATGGCGGTCACTGCCGTTGGCAAAGAGCTTGAGAAAAGAACTGCGCGCTACCTGGCCCTATCCTGCCGTATCGCGGCTGAATTGGGTGCAAAGATCGTAAAGACCTATTACTGCCCCGAAGATTTTGAGAAGGTAACCAATGGATGTCCGGTGCCGGTGGTCATGGCAGGCGGCCCTAAATGCGAAACCGAGCTGGAAGTCTTTGATTTTGTATTCGATGGCATGCAGAAAGGTGCCATAGGGGTCAACTTGGGAAGAAATGTCTGGCAAAACCCCCATCCGGTGGCCATGATGAGGGCGCTAAACTCCGTCATCCATGCTGGGGCCACCCCGAAGCAGGCGTTCGATCTGTTCAAGAGCCTGCAGAATGCGTGAGTCTATTGAAGCCTCTTTGACCTGCCTGTAACCGGTCGTCACATTCAGCACATTGCAATTACGCCAGATCAAATCGATCTGCGTGTCTCTGTTTTTGATGCATTACAAGGAGAGTATAGCTTTACGTTTTGAAAAAATGGCTTCGACTGGGCAAGACTTTTTCTAAGAGGCCGACCGACTCTCGCTCGACATCCTCTTTAGCTTTTCATGCCACTATATATTGCGTTTTATTATCACAAAACCACAATATATGCTTGACATCCCCTGTCCTTGTGCTAAAAATCCGCACCAATTTACGTTTTTTAAAACATGGCCGTTCCAACTACTATTAGGTTGGGGTGCCTCACTGAACAGAAACAGCACGAGGGGTGTGTGGTATGAAAAAATTGCGTGTAAAGTGCATAAAGTGCGGAAAAGAGTGGCAAAAAGAATCCTCATTTTCGTGGGGCCACGACGTTTTTACATCATCCCTGTGCAATCCCTGCTTTAGAAAGGTCATCTCTCCAATCATTCATAAGAAACAGTTGAGGGAAGGCAACTTTGATTGTTTTGGCAAGGCTCAAGACTATTGCGATCAGTTTCAATGCAAGTATATAGAATGGTGCCTCCGTTGGGAGGAGACAGAAAAAGCAATAAATAAGACACCCACTTCCCGTTAAGGCCATTTTGCATCAGTTTCAAAATTTTCCTTTCAGTGTCCGGTGCGCCTTCCTTTCCTATTTCTTATCCAGAATCTCCCTTATTTTTTGAGACAACTCGTTCATAGTGAACGGTTTCTGAATAAAACCATTGCACCCTCGTCGCAATATCTCGGCGGCTTTACCATCTATGCTGAAACCACTTGAAAGGAGGACCTTTACATCAGGGTTGATCTCCTTCATGCGGTCATAGGCTTCTCCACCACCCATACTGGGCATTATCATGTCCAAAACGACCATGTCTATGTCATCCCGATTTTTCCCATAAACCTCGATGGCCTCTTCTCCGTTCCTGGCTGACAGTACGCGGTAGCCCATCGCCTCTAACAACTCCTGGCCTATTTCCAAGATCACCTCTTCGTCATCCACCAGGAGGACTGTTTCAGTTCCTTTAATGAGTGGCACAGCAGGACTGACAGCTTCCCGGACCTGTTTTTCTGATGCAGGCAGATAAACACGGAAGGTCGTTCCATGCCCTTTCTTAGAATCGACATCAATATATCCGCCATGGCCCTTTATGATACCGTATGCAGAAGCCAGACCAAGGCCAGTGCCTCGGCCCATCTCCTTGGTCGTAAAGAATGGATCAAAGATGCGCTGAAGGATCTTATTGTCCATGCCAATGCCTGTGTCGGTTACCGTCAACAGAACATAACTTCCCGGCTTTGGATCATCAAGCTTGCACTCGATCTCCTTGTGGGTGACATTCGTGGTCTGTAAAATAAGATCCCCACCGCCAGGCATGGCATCCGCAGCATTTACAAAGAGATTCAAAAGCACCTGCTCTATCTGCCCAGAGTCTGCCTCTATGGCAAGTAAGTCCTCGGCAAGCTTTCGGTGAATCGTAATCTCCTTTTTGGTTCTGCGGAAAGTTTCAGATGCCTCTTCCACTAATTCATTCAGAACAAAGGGCCTAAGCTCATATCTTCCCTTCCTAGCATAACCAAGGAGGTGTGAGGTTAGTTGGGATCCACTTTGAATTTGCTTTTCAATATTCCTTAACCGGTTGTAATAGGGGTGCGTGGGGTCGATATCCATAACCATTAAAGAGACATTCCCTTGGATACCCATGAGCAGGTTGTTAAAGTCATGAGCAATGCCGCCGGCCAAGGTGCCTATGGCTTTTATCTTCTCGGCATGTTGAAGTTGGGCTTCCAGGCGCTTGCGGTCGGTGATGTCAATAAAACTTTCCAGACCGCCAATCGTATTACCTTCTAAATCTCTAAGAATATCCACATTTTTTAAAATTGTTAGGTCCTTGCCTTCAACATGAATCACACACTCTTTCCCATAAATAGGCTTTTCTATGTTGTCATCAAGAAGGGCACACCCTTTTTTACATTCATCACAATCAAGAGCTTCTATACAGTCCTTCCCAATAACTTCCTCTGCCTTCAGCCCGACAATTTCCTCTGCCTCTTTGTTCCAGAAAGTGATTTTTTTATTCAAGTCGACCGTCAATAAACCGCTTGGCATAGTTTGAACTATTGACTTCAATCTTGCCTCGCTCTTTCTCAGCGCCTCCTCTGCCCGCTTGCGGTCGCTTATGTCAACGAAAATTTCAAGACCACCAATCATATTGCCTTCCGTATCCTTAAGAATATCTGCATTCTTTGAGATCGTTATATCTCTGCCGTCTACATGGAATATACACTCTTTATCATAAATAGGCTTGTCAACGTTGTCATCAAAAAGGGGACATCCTTTCTTGCATGCATCACAGTCAAGAGCTTCAATGCAATCCTTCCCGATAACCTGCTCAGCTTTCAACCCTGTTATGTCTTGCGCCCCTTTGGTCCAGGTGCTGATTTTCCTGTTTAAACCCACAGCGAACAAACCGCTCGGCATGGTTTGAAGGATTAACCGGGATTTTGCCTCACCCTCACGTATCGTTTCTACAGCACGCTGGCGATCGGCAAGCCTCTCTTCTTCAATCTGAAAAACATCCCAAAAGAGGCGAGCAGCGACATGGTCCATCAATCGGATATGGTCTGGCTTGGTTCGGGAGATTTCATTCGCTACCTGTGGACGACCGGTAAGCTCAACAATCATATTAAGATCTTTGAGTTCGTATAGGTCACTGTAGGTGCTTGTCGTGTAAATGTTCTTTTCCTGAGCGTAGCGATAACCCGCAGCGTTGGGATTATTACAGGCCACTCCGATAAGCTTCATCCGAAGCTGACTGAGCTTTGCGGCAAATATCATATCCATGATCGCCTTGCATCCGGGGCCACCACCTACAATGGCTACATTAAGAACCTTGAATTCCGTCATTTGCTCCTCTTTCACCATGTAAACATTAACGTTCACACAGCATTTTCTAACTGGTCAAGCTTTAGTGGGCAATTTGCTTCGCCCGTATGGGTGCCCAAAAAGCTCATAATGGTCGCTCAAAGTGGTTATGCAATAATTCAACGAGAACAACGAAAGCCATTTCGTAAGTGCAAGATAGGCAGATATTCATCACGGCATGCCTCCTCAGGGGGAAAGCGTGTCTCAAGTACGGCAGGTGTGCGGGGTTAGTCTTCCATACCCCAGTATGCTACATATAGGGAGTTCCTGAGTCAAGAGTATACTCCGATTGAGGAAGTATTACCAAATAATTCGGAGAGACATATACTTTGCGCCTCACTTTGCAAATGCACATAGTAAAACGCCGGGCTTTTAACAAGCGGCAACTATCAGTTTTTACACTATATATTCGGCAGTCCCGCTATCTTTTGCCAGGGCTGATCTTGTTTTCTTGTAAGAAAATTCGCATATGTGATATGTTGACGACTTCGCAAAAGACTTTTTACGAAACTATCAAGATTTATTAGCGAAAAACGTCTTAATAACTACTCAAAGGATTTTTTTGGGCAACAGCCTGGAAAAAATTTTTCATCGGGACAACGGACTAGTGACAACGAACCAGGGACATTACAGAAAACTTCCGGGAGGCCGATATGAAATCGCTTGACGAACAGGTTCTAAAGGTGACGAAAGAAATTGTGGCCAAATTTATTGAGGTGGGGCGCGTCTCTCCTGCTTCTTTTGATGAAACCTTTAAAAGCGTTTACAGGAGTGTCAAGGAAGCGATATTAGACAACGTTATCGAAGAAGAGGAATAGTTTCTCTTAGATAGTAACAATTTGCGTTTTTGAAGACATGGCCGCTACAACGACCATTAAATTTGATGGTCTCGTAAAAAGTCAATTTTCCTCTCTCCGTGAGCATTTTGGGCGCACTCAAGGTGTTCAGCTAAAAGGCTAACACGTAGTGAAGCATGGCGCTCAACTCGGGCTACCGCCCTCAAACAGTTAGCATTTCTTAACGCTGAACATATTGACTGCTTTTTTCCCAAAATGCTCAATGTCGTTCGCAAAAGACTTTTTACGAAGCCGTCAAATTAATATCCGGGTTAAGCTCAGACATTTACCCGGATCAAGATTGATCGTCACTGAAGCTCGTTTGAACCAGTTTGTCTCATAAGGCTAGAAGCCATTTCAAAACCTCAGATCGCGTTCGAGGGCAAGGCGGGGGCCGATGATAAAGCGCAGCATACACGGGAAGTATGTGAGCATTTTGAAGAGGCCCTCAACACAGCCATCGGGCGCTAGATGGCGTTTTGAAATGGCTTCTAAAATAATCCGAAA
>JAUWMM010000001.1 GCA_030613145.1 Desulfobacterales bacterium
ATTTTGGAGGAAAGGCATCGGAGGATGTAAAAATTGAGGGGCGAGAGTATACTGCCATAGAGAACAGGATGATACAAAATGTCCTTAAGGTATACCTGGAGGACCTTGCGCAGGCCTGGAGGCCGGTCTATGAAATTTCAACGATCTATCTACGATCAGAGATGAATCGGCAATTTGCCGGTATTGCGCTACCCAACGATTTAGTTTCAGTGACTAGCTTCAAAGTAGAGCTGGATGGTGTATCGGGCCTCATGAAGCTGTGCATTCCTTGCTCCACTATTGAACCAATCCGAAATAAGCTGCGTGCAGAGTTCCCGGTCGACGAATTGGAGGTAGACATAGGTTGGAAGGAGCGCGTGCAAGAGCGAATTAAGGATTTAATAGTAGAATTAAGAGCAGAACTTGGCACCGGACGGATAACAGGACAACGGCTCCTTGGTCTCACGGTTGGTGACGTGATCCAACTTCAGCAGAACGTGAACGAGTCCTTGGTTGCAAAGGTTGAAGGTGTTCCGAAGTTCAAAGGACGTGCGGGCGTTGTAAGGGGTAATAAGGCAATAAAAATTGAATCCTTTTGTTAGGTTTTCACTTTATGAAGACGGATGGACAGGAACAACATATCCGGAAAGGATACAACAATGACCGAGCAAAATGATATCGCTACTGAGATTGTTTCTCCGGAGAACACTGAAGATTCTGCGGCCACAGGACAGACTGCGGGGGATCGTGATTTGGATTTCATACTCGATATCCCCCTGAAGATTTCGGTTGAACTGGGCCGGACCAGCATACTTGTCAATGATTTGCTTCAACTGGGACAGGGTTCGGTTGTTGAACTGACAAAGCTTGCTGGTGAACCGATGGAAATCTTTGTGAACGGAAGGCTGTTTGCGCGTGGCGAGGCTGTGGTAGTTAACGAGAAATTTGGTGTGAGACTTACTGACGTTATCAGCCCTGCTGAAAGGGTCAGGTCTTTGGGTTAGGCATGGGGAAGAGGATGCTATGGGTGGTTTAGCAGAAACATCTCAGGCGATATCTCAGCCGGACCTTTGGGGGGCCGGGTTGAAGGCATTCGGCATGTTATGCATTGTTGTGGCGATCTTGATCCTGGTCCTCTTTGTTATGAAGCGATTCCTTTATCTTAAGGGTGGTTCCGGCCACGGACAATTTATCAAGATTCTGTCATCTCATCATGTAACGCCTAAGGAGCGTATTGCGCTGATTGATGTGGTGGGTGAAAAAATCGTTATCGGCATTACTCCGAATAACATAACTTTCTTGACTAAGATCGAGAAATCAGAGGCCCTGGGCAGAATTGAAAGTCTTGAGGCGTCCGGGGCATCACATAGTCTTTTTGCGGGTTTCCTGAAGTCGTCTCTAAAAGGCAAAGGCAGAAATGAAAAATAGAGGGAGAAATATCTCGAAGAGGAAAGGGATTTGTCATTTGTTCTTTGTTCTTTGTCATTTGATATTGTTGTTGGCAATTCCTGCGGCTGCTTTCAGTGCAACTATACCCCTTCCCTCGCTCCAGATAGGTTTGGGTCAAGCCGACAACCCCGAACAGGTTTCGGTCTTGCTTCAGGTTGTCGCTCTATTAACCGTTCTCTCCCTTGCACCGGCCATTTTGATTCTAATGACATCTTTTACCAGGCTGGTTGTGACCTTCTCGTTTCTAAAACATGCATTGGGTACCCAGCAGGTGCCCCCAGGTCAAATCATAGTTGGCCTGGCTTTGTTTCTTACCGTTTTTATCATGATGCCGGTATGGCAGCAGGTTAACAACAACGCCCTCCAGCCTTACCTAAATGAAGAGATATCCGAGGCTGAGGCATTTGAAGCAGCTATGCACCCGGTTCGCCAGTTCATGTTCAAACAGACACGAGAAAAAGACCTGGCCATGTTTGTGAAAACGGCCAGGCTAGACAAGCCCAACGCCCCGGAGGATGTCCCCACATCCGTTTTGATACCCGCGTTTGTTGTAAGCGAGCTAAAAACGGCCTTTATTATTGGATTTATTGTATACGTGCCGTTCTTGATTATAGATATGGTGGTAGCAAGCGTGCTTCTTTCGATGGGGATGATGATGCTTCCACCGATCATGATATCCCTGCCCTTCAAACTAATGCTTTTTGTGCTGGTGGACGGTTGGCACCTGATCGTTGGTTCCTTAGTGAGAAGTTTTGTGACGTGATTATATGACACCGGAATTTGTAGTCGGGCTTGCCCAAGAAGCGATTAAGGTTACTATCCTGGTTGCGATGCCGATGCTGGGGCTCGCGCTTATTGTAGGTTTGGCTGTAAGTGTTTTTATGGCAACCACCCAGATCCATGAAATGACACTAACCTTTGTTCCCAAAATACTGGCAGTTCTGTTGGGACTTCTGTTTTTTTTAAACTGGATGTTGCAGCAATTGATCAGTTTTACACATAACCTTATCACGCAGATACCGATCTATATACGGTGAGAAGGAATGCGGAGTGCGGAGTGCGGAGTGCGGAGTTAAATTGGAAAGTCGTATGATCAAACACAACAGCCTGAAACAAGGGACAAAAGCAAGATCGGCATCGTGGAGGAAACAGATGAGTCATTCCGCATTCCGAATTCCGCATTCCGAGATCGAATGATGGAAATTCTAACTCTTTCACCCGAGCAGTTTAAATCGTTTTTTCTGATTTTGATTCGGATCAGTATCGTGCTGTTCATGTTTCCCATTTTAGGGTCGAGTGTGTGGCCGAACCTGGTCAAGGCAGGGCTTGCATTAATGATCAGTATAATGCTCCTTCCGGTTGTCCAGCCAGACCATACACTGTTTCCGGAAACCCTACTGGGGGGCGCGCGTGTGATACTTTCCGAACTATTCTTAGGACTAATTATCGGGCTTACCGTTCGGCTGTTCTTTACTGCTGTGCAGTTAGCAGGACAGCTTGTGGGATTTCAAATGGGGTTTGCCATTGCTAATGTTCTCGATCCCGTGTCGAGCGGCCAGGGTCCTATCCTTGCACAGCTGGGTTACTGGGTTGCTGCTTTGATTTTTCTCCTCCTCAACGGCCACCACGTTTTGCTTAGTACGCTGGCTGACAGCTTCGCCGTTGTTAGTGTGGGATCCCTGGGACTCAGCGATGGGCTTTTTCATAAGATGGTGGAAGTTTCAGGAGATATGTTTGTCATGGCAGTCAAAATAGGAGCCCCGGCCATTGCCGCTCTTCTCATGACAAGCGCGGCCTTTGGCATTCTGGCAAGGGTAGTGCCACAGATGAATATCCTTATTGCTGCCTTTCCAGTGAAGATAATGGTTGGTCTATTCTTCTTTGGCGTCTGTTTGGAGGGACTGCTTTACTTTACGAGACACTTTGTCACGGAATTTCAAGGTATGTTGAGAACAATAATGAGCTGTATGCTGTAGGGTGCCCCCTTTTGCTAATGGTTTTCTGGCCACAGGATGGGCTATGCTTACCAAAACGATACTGGATACTGGATGCTTGATGCTGGATAAAGATACAAACTGGATTCTTACATTCAGTATCCAGTATCAAGCATCCAGCATCTGCTTCGCCCGAAGGGCGATAGGTTCATAGGAGTCTGACATTTTGGCTGACGGTAATCTTCAAGAAAAGACCGAACAGGCAACCCCTAAGAAACGGTCTGAGGCGAGAAAAAAGGGTCAGGTTGCCAAGAGCCGTGAGATACCATCGGTTGCTGTGCTTCTGGCCGGCCTTTCAACGCTGTATTTGTTCGGGGCCTATATGTATAGCCATATAACATCCTTTATGCAAGATACCTTTTCCATGATAGCAACTCCGTATCTCAGCCTGTCGGGGTTTTTGGCATTTGGCAATATTGTCATAGAGCGTTTCATCGTTATGATCCTGCCTGTGATGATTGCTGTTTTTGTGACGGCGATCCTGTCGAATGTCTTACAAGTGGGCTGGCTGCTTTCATGGGAGGCGGTAACACCGAGACTTTCAAAAATTAGCCTTATCAAAGGGATACAAAAGCTTTTTTCCAAACAGACGCTAATGGAACTGTTCAAGTCCCTGGCAAAGCTGGCCATAGTTGGTGTGATTGCCTATGTAACGGTCAAAGGGGAAATGGACCGCCTGCCATCACTTGCTGATATGGGGGTCCAGGCCATTTTGTTATACATTTTAAAAACCGCGTTTAAGATTTTCATCAGGGTGTCCATGGTTTTGATTGTTCTGGCTGTCCTCGATTATGCCTTTCAGAAGTGGCAGTTTGAGCAGCAGTTGAAAATGACAAGGCAGGAGGTCAAAGAAGAATATAAGCGAACAGAAGGGGACCCGCTGGTCAAGTCAAGGATCAAGAAAATCCGGTACGAGATAGCTAAAGGGCGTATGATGCAAGAAGTACCCGGGGCGGATGTCGTCGTGCCTGCCATTGCTCGGCATCCTGCAGCCGCAGCATCGCGTATGATGCAAGAAGTACCCAATGCTGATGTGGTCGTGACCAACCCCGCCCATCTGGCCATAGCCCTGGGGTACGAGAGTGCTGAGATGAATGCTCCAACAGTTTTGGCCAAGGGTGCGGGAGAGGTTGCTGAGAGGATTAAGACATTGGCCGGAGAACATCACGTTCCCATCGTTGAGAACAGGGAGTTGGCCCAGAATATTTTCAAGATGGTTGGGATCGGCAATGAGATTCCGTCCATGTTGTACCAGGCTGTGGCCGATGTTTTGGCGTATGTATACCGGTTTAAGAACAAGGTTGAGTAATGGTCAATGCCGGCACAAGCTATCAGTCATCAGGCATCCCGAATCTGGCATCTACCAGCAAAGCCGCCAACGAGTCACGAGAAATTAATGACTAGAAGTTGTTTCAAAACCCTTTTACTTTGACAAAAGAAGGACAATGGCCACAACTACACAAGGGATCTTGAGGAATAACCTTTTCGCAAACACTAGTGATTTTATGATGGCTATTGGTGTGATTTGCATTCTAATGGTTATGGTCGTGCCGGTGCATCCCTTTCTGCTCGACTTTTTGTTGGCACTGAATATCACATTTGCCATTACTGTCGTTCTGATGGGCATTTACACAGTCAAGCCTCTGGACTTTTCCATATTCCCATCCGTACTGTTGGTCGCCACCCTGTTCAGACTTTCTTTGAATGTGGCGTCAACAAGATTGATACTGCTGCACGGCAACGAAGGTGCCTTGGCCGCAGGAAAGGTCATCAAGTCTTTTGGTAGTTTTGTTGTTGGCGGCAATTACGTTGTGGGCTTGATCGTCTTTATGATCCTGGTAATCATCAACTTTGTTGTGATCACCAAGGGTTCCGTACGTATTGCCGAGGTCGCTGCGCGCTTTACCCTTGATGCCATGCCCGGAAAACAAATGAGCATCGATGCCGACCTGAATGCGGGTTTTATAGATGAGAGTCAAGCCCGCCGCCGTCGGACCCTCATTACAAAAGAGGCCGAGTTTTATGGGGCCATGGACGGCGCAAGCAAATTTGTTCGCGGAGATGCTATTGCTGCGATTATCATCACATTTATCAACATCATCGGTGGTTTTGTCATTGGGGTCCTTCAAAAGAATATGTCGATTGCAGCTGCAGCGCAGAATTATACCCTGCTTACCGTAGGTGACGGATTGGTTACCCAGATTCCGGCCCTTATTATCTCAACCGCTGCGGGTATTGTAGTGAGTCGAGCGGCTTCGGAGTCGAGCATGGGGGTCGAGTTCGGCAAACAGTTTTTGGCCCATCCCCGGGCCGGTTATATCGGCTCAGGGGTGATCTTTTTATTCGGACTCATTCCGGGCCTTCCCCACATTCCATTTATGGTACTTGGTATGATCGTGGCTGGAAGTCTATATCTCTTTGACAGCAAAAGGCGGGCGCTGGAGGCCTCCGAAGCTGTCAAGGAGGCCGAAAGAGAGAAACCGGAAGAGGGCGCCGTGCCGGTGGAACATCTTCTTACGCTTGATTCCATGGAACTTGAAGTTGGCTACGCAATTATTCCCCTTGTGGACGTGGAACAGAACGGAGACCTCCTTGACCGCATCAGATCCCTCAGACGACAGTTTGCTTTAGACATGGGGATGATTATTCCTCCTATCCACATAAGGGATAATCTGAATCTGAAACCATATGAGTACCGAATTCTGATCAAGGGTGTAGAGGTAGACAGGTATGAATTGACACCTAATCAACTTATGGCCATGGACCCTGGCGATGTCGTCAAAGAAATTGATGGGATTCCGACCACGGAACCGGCCTTCCATTTACCAGCTATCTGGATCCCCGAAAACCAGGAGGAAGAGGCTAAGTTTGCAGGATACACGGTGGTGGATAACGCAGCGATTGTGGCAACGCACCTGACCGAGATTATCCGGAACCATGCCGATCAGTTGTTGGGTCGTCAGGAGGTTCAGAATCTCCTTGAGCATCTTGCCAAGACGCATCCCAAATCCGTTGAGGAGCTCACACCATCGCTGCTCTCTTTAGGCGGCATTCAAAAGGTATTGCAAAATCTCCTGAGGGAAGGGGTATCGATCAGGGATATGCTGACTATTGTCGAGACCTTGGCTGACTATGCCCCGGTCACCAAGGATCCTGACGTCTTGACGGAGTATGTAAGGCAAAAGCTTGCAAGGGCTATTGTAAACCCTCACATTGCAGAAGACGGCATGCTGCCGGTGATTACCCTCGAACAAGATATTGAAGAAGTGCTTCTGAGCAGCATCAAACATACCGAACATGGATCATATCTGTCAGTGGAGCCCAATGTGGCGACCTCGATCGCGAACTCTGTGAGCAAGCAGATAGAAAAAACTATGACCACCGGTTTGCAGCCGATTTTGCTTTGCTCTCCAGCGCTACGAAGACATTTTAGAAGGATGGTGGAACAATTTGCGCCGTCAATAATGGTGGTTTCTCACAATGAACTTCCAAACAACATCCGGTTTAAGTCTTTAGGGAAGGTGAATCTAGGCCATGCAGGTTAGAAGATACAAGGCCAGGACCATTCATGATGCAGTCAATCTAGTCAAGCAAGAGCTTGGTCCTGAGGCGCTGATTTTATCCACCCGCAAAAAGCGGGATGGTAAGAAGGCCCTATCATATAAGACTCAAGAGTTCTTTGAAATAACTGCCGCGCCTCCCCCTTCTTTTACAGTACGAGCCCCAATGGATGAAAGGGATCACGGTTCCTTGAACTCGCTTGAGTCAGAGCTTATGAACATCAAGGACATGATCTTCCTTTTAAGCCGCTCCGGTACGCTTGCAGAAGGATTCAGGCTTAACCCTGGAGCCATAGAGGTATACGGCAGGCTGATACGAAGCGGTATTGCCGACTCCTATGCACAGCTATTTCTTGAAAAGGCGGGTGCATTCAAAGAAAATGGCAAGGGCCCCTCTAAGGATTTAGATGAGCGGGTCTTCAAAGAGGTTATGAAGGTTATCGAGGTAACCGATCCTTTTAGTCATGATCGAGGACAGGTTGTTTCGGCCCTCATCGGGCCTACAGGAGTCGGAAAGACAACCACTATTGCCAAACTGGCGGCTAATTTGACTCTGAAGCAGAAGAAGAGCGCAGGATTGATTTCCATAGACAACTACAGAATAGCAGCCATAGACCAGCTCAAGACTTATGCCGGGATCCTGGGTATTCCCTGCTTTGCAGCCTTCAACCGTACTGAGTTGGAATTTGCACTAAGACGCATGAAGGAAAAAGATGTCATCCTTATAGATACGGCCGGGCATGGCCACTACGATGTGGAACGTATAGAAGGTTTGAAAGAATTGATCGGCAGTTACTTACCGGTTCGTACTCATCTGGTGCTCAGCACCGTCACCAATGAATTGGAGATGGAACGTGCGGCCCAAAATTTTAGCCGGTTAGAGTTTAATAGTTATATCTTTACAAAGACGGACGAAACACAGGGGCGAGGTGTGATCATAAGCCAGCTTTTCAAATTAAGGATGCCGATCTCGTTTATAACTACCGGCCAAAGGGTTCCGGAGGATATTTTCAAGGCAACCAAGACGGGCATTTTGCACCTACTATTTAATCACGGAGAATCTCAAAATGGATCAGGCAAACGGTTTAAGGGAGATGGTCAGCAAGAAGGCTTATAACATGAATGGGGGCAAAGTGGTCAGAAAGAGCTCCTCTGGATTGCCATTGCCCCGCGTTATTGCTGTCACGAGCGGCAAGGGTGGTGTAGGAAAGACCAATATCGTCGGAAATCTATCCATTGCGCTTAGAAGACTCGGAAAGCGTGTGCTGATATTGGATGGCGATCTGGGGCTGGCAAATATTGATATTATTTTCGGACTTAATCCTGTTTATAACATTAAACATGTGATCAACGGTGAAAAGGACCTTTCAGAGGTGATCGTTGAAGGTCCCGAAGAAATTCGTATCATTCCTGCGGGTTCCGGACTATTCGAATTGGTCCATTTGACGAATGGGCAGAAGCTTAACCTGCTCAATGAGTTCGACAGGCTAAGTGAAGACTTTGATATCTTACTGATCGACACCGGAGCAGGTATTTCTTCGAATATCATCTATTTTAACCTAGCTGCACAGGAACGAATTGTTGTGACTACATGCGAGCCGAGTTCTATTACAGATGCTTATGCCTTGATGAAGGTTATGTTTACCCAGCACGGCACAAGGAGTTTCAAGCTGCTTGTCAACATGGTCTCTCACGAAAAGGAGGCAAGATCGGTTTTTGAGAACTTGAGTAACGCTATTGTGCGCTTTTTGAAGGGTATTTCCTTAGAATATATTGGCTTTATACCCAATGATGACAATTTCCAAAAGGCGGTAAGGCAACAATGCGCCGTGTTGCAGCGTTACCCGGAAAGTGAATCAAGTAAAGGCTTTTGTGAGTTAGCTCAGCGTTTGTTAGCTAGTCCGGCGGATGAATCCTGTGATGGGAATATCAAGTTTTTCTGGAGAAAGCTCATGGGTTATCACTGAGATTGAGAGATGATCTTACTGAAACCTCGACGAGGTCTGTACCATGCATAGAATTCAAGTAAAGTGCTACGGCAAGACCAACCCAGATGCCACTGCAAGGTACGCCCGCAAATCGGTGCAGTCGGGCGGGCACAAGCGGTCAGGAGCGGGGGACGAGGCAGAGCGTGATGCCTTGATTGTCAAGTATGCCCCTTTGGTAAAATTCTTGGCAAGTCGCATGGCTATGCGACTTCCCCCTAGTGTATCCGTAGATGATTTGATAAGCGCAGGTATAATGGGGTTGTTGGATGCCATTGAAAAGTTTGATCCTGGCAAGAAGGTTCAATTCAGGACATATGCAGAATTCAGGATTAAAGGAGCAATTTTAGACGAACTCAGGAGTATGGACTGGATTCCTCGCTCAATCAGGAAAAAAATTCGTGAGATGGAACAGGCTGTGACCTCTGTTGAACAAAAACTGGGAAGGCCGGCTGAGGATAGAGAGATAGCTGAGGTGATGGGGGTTGATCTGGACACTTACCGTGACATGCTTGATAAGGCCCGCGGTATTGATCTTTTGAGCTTTGACGAGTACGTGAGCAGTCACAAACACAGTATCGAACCCAAGAGACCTTACAAGAGTTTGATCCAAACAGGTGAAGACACTGTTGAACACGTCATGGCCCAGGAACTAAAGGAGGTCATTGCTGATGGGATCAAGGCCCTACCCAAGAAGGACCAGATGGTGGTCTCGCTGTATTATTATAACGAGCTGACATTAAAGGAGATCGGGAAGGTTATGGGTCTCACTGAATCGAGAATCTCCCAGATCCACACCAAAGCCATTATAAGATTGCGCACAAGGCTCAGATCGTATTCGGAGATGTAAGGACTATGAGCCTGTCAGAGACCCTTAAGTCGGGGTTCTCCAACTTGATCATAGGGGTTTTGCCTATTAGAAATAATGGCACAAAATCTAAAAAAGTTGATAGCAGGCATTGCTCTTGCGTTGTGTCTATCCCTTGTAGTTTATGGGCTGAAGCAATGGCACATGAATCCAGGGGGAGACTGCCAAAAGGTCACTTCCACGCTAGACAACAGTGCCTCTATTACGAGGGATTCGGCTGAGATATTGGACTTTGCCGGTTTTGTTGTACTACTTGCCGAGAATGAGGATCAGGCTTATTTGTCGCTGAGCATTTCAGTCAAACTGTCGAACAGTAATGTATACAGAGAGATAGAGAAGAAAAAGACCTTTATTAGAGGAGTCATCTACGGAGTCTTGGACAAAGCGGCTAAGACTGGCAGCGCCCAAATAATGTCAAAGGAACAGTTGAAGCAGGATATTCTTGATGCGGTTAATCGATTGCTGGTCACCGGGATTGTGGATGACGTCTATTTTACCAAATTCTTGGCGGTTTGATGTGGTGGAGGGTATGGTGGTGACGTCAAAGGGTGTTGAAACAGCTTCTAAATAGATTCGATAAAAGGGGACCGCAACAGGGCATTGCGCTGTTTACGCAAAATGAGGAAATGTCAAGCAGTGTCGACATCGATGTAGCACCGGGGCAAGGCAACGTGATCAAAGGGGTACACAGAGCCAAACATCAGACCTTTGAACGAAAGAAATCTTCAGCAGCCCGAGACCGAAAGGAGCAGGGAAAGAAGAAAGAGAAGGGGGCACAGAAGTTTGTCGTAACCGACAAAAAGCGAGCTCGCGATGATGGGACAAAAGGCGGTTCTCAAAGCGAAGAACGACATTCAGATTCCGGGAGTAAGGGTAAGAAAAAAAAGGGTTCACAGGTTCGGGGTGGTCTGGTGGACGTGACAGTTTGATTGCGGATTGAAAAAATCTGCAATCAAGAATTGGAACTGGTGCATGATGTTGTCAACAGCCGTAGGATTTTGGGTGATCGTGCAGGTTGTGGTTGACCTGCTTTTGATCATCTTATTTATTGTTTTTATGAGGCAATTCAGGGCCGGCAAAGCCAGACAAGAGTCGTCCGGCATAGCGGCGTTTCCTCAGGTGCTGGAACCCTTACTGAAAGAGGCCGAGAAAGTGGCCGGGCAATTCGAGACCCAGCTAAAGGAGAAACAGTGCCTTGTCAGAAAATTGAACGAGCAGCTCGATAGCCGCATCATCAGTTTGAACCTGTTACTTAACCAGGCGGAGGTTTGCCTTGCTTCTCATGAGAAGGCATCGTGGGGGGAGAACAGACAATATAAGCACGTTTACGACCTACAGCAGGAGATCATAGATTTCGGAGAAAAGGGGCTTAGTCCACAGGAGATAGCGAATCGTGTTGGGATTTCAGAAGGGGAGGTAAGGCTCGTGCTCGACTTGAAAAGAAAATTTCAGGAAATGGAGGAAAGCAGCCAAACAAACCTTCAACAATCGTAACACTTTACGTGCTTGAAAAAAGGGCCATTTTGCTTACATTATATAATGTCAAGCTGGTAAGGTAAAAGTAAAAGTACTCCCTTTCCCTTTTCCCTCACTTTCCACCCAGAGTCGGCCACCATGTAACTCGACAAGTTTTTTGGTCAGCGCTAATCCCAGGCCGGTTCCTTCAAAATGCTTTGTAAATGATGAATCAGCCTGCTCAAAAGCGTTGAATATTCGCTCCTGGTCTTCAGGGTTGACGCCGATACCGTTATCAATCACGCTTATTTCGATCTCGGGTTGCGCTTTTTCATTTTTTGAGCCCAGGATTCTCGCGGTTACCTTCACATCTTTTCCTTCCGGGGTAAACTTGATACCATTGCTGAGGAGGTTGAAAAGGATCTGTCTGAATTTCACCTGATCGGCTGTAATAGTCGAGACTCCTTGTTCTATCTCAACAGACAGGTTAATGTCCTTTTTGTCGGCAAGAGTTTTAATTGTATCAAGCGCCTCATTTAATACAGTAGGAATATCAAACTTTAATAATTCGAGTTTGGCATGTCCTGAATCGATTTTTGTAAGATCAAGTATCTCATTGATCAGGTTGAGGAGATGGCGGCCACTGTTGACAATGTTCTTAGTGTGTTTGGCCTGCTTTTCATTCAGTTTTCCATATGTCTCCACCTTCAGGATTTCCGAAAAACCGATAATGGAATTAAGTGGGGTGCGAAGCTCATGGCTCACGTTGGCGAGAAATTGTGTCTTGGCCAAATTGGCGGCTTCTGCTGTTTCTTTGGCCAGTTTTAACCTTTTTTCTTTCTTCGCCCGGTCGGCGATTTCTATCATCGCCTCGGCGATTTCTGTCAGCAATTCTTCATTGGCTTTTGCAAGCTCGTCAGTTCGCTCTATGACACGCTTTTCTAATACGTCATGAGCTCCTAGTAAAGCCTTCTCGGCCTGTTTTTTTTCGTTGATCTCCTTCACGAGCTCGTCATTTGCTTTTGTAAGTTCTATTGTACGCTTTTTAAGCTTCCTGGCATTTTGCTCAATTTTTGAATGGAGCAGAGCATTTTCCAGCGCAAAACCTATTTCTCCGATCATTATGGATAAAATTTGATTATCGGCAGAATCATAAGTCTGGTTTTCTCCCCAAGAGGAAAGATTCAATACCGCTATTAAATGATCTCTGGCAAAAATCGGTGTGCTCAGATATGATGTTGGACCGTTCTGAGCGTCTTCTGGTTTGATGGTTCCTGAATTGGCCTCAATGTTTTGAACGAGGAGAGTCTTTTTACTAGATACAACCTTGCTGACCGGGGATTTATTGAAATCTATGTAAGAGCCTACTTGTAGTCCGGATTCTAATCCTTTTGATGCCACAACACGAAAAAGCCGCTTTTCGGAGTAAACCAAAAACACAGACCCTATTTCCGATTTGGTTACATCCATTGCTTTTTCCAGTAATGCATTAAGTAATTTTTTAACATTCAAGCTCTTGCGCGCAATTTCATTAAGTTCTTTAATGGCAAACAACTCAAAGATTCTGCGTCTTAATTCTTGGGTTGTCTCCTCAAAATTTGTCATGAGGTTGTTAAAAGAAGCGATTATGTCATGCAATTCAGTGGCATCTTTTTGCATCTCGATCAGAAACTTATCGCTGCCCTCAGTATCTTTTATTAGATTAGTTACCATCGTGAATCTGTCCATAACGTGACGAAGGCTGATTAAGCCTGCAAGAATAAGAATGAGAGTTAAGGCAAGAATGAGCAGCTGGGAAATATTCAGCCGGATGTTGGTACTAAAATAGACATAAGTAATAATGATAATAGGAAGGCCAATAACTAAAGCTTGAATTACCAAAAGCTTCTGCCTTAAACTCCTTCCTCTATCGTTAGTTTTACCGTTACTAGACAATGCCATTCCGGATCCTTCAAAGCATTAGCAGGCGGTTGCCTTGTGACTTTCCTGAACCCGCCTTATCTTCATTCTTTTGGTTACTGTAAGAGCTCGAATACTTCAATGGGAGTACTTATTCCCTTGAGCGAAGCACTTTTTAGAGACCGGTAATTGAATTCTGTTCTTTCAATCAATTTCAATGTAGCTTCAGTAAAGAGGACTTGATACTTTGTAGCAAGGCCACAAAGTCTGGCAGCTATATTGACTGTATTTCCGATAATCGTATAATCTTTGAAGGTATCCGAACCAATGCTTCCAATATAAATTTGTCCTGTATTTATGCCGATACCCACGCCAGTCCAATCAAGCACGTTGCGGCTTTCAGGGGCCGAGAGCGCCTTAACAATAGCCAGTGCGCATTTCAGGGCATTTGGAACCATGTCAGGGCCCTCAAAGACGGCCATTATTTCATCCCCATTCAGTTTATCAATGATGCCGTTATACTTTTCTATTACATCAAATTGTGTGCCAAGATTAAGGTCTAGCATTTCGAAAACTTTCGCTGGATCCATGTTTTCTGAAATGTTTGTGAATCCTCTGATATCAGAAAATAGAACGGTTACTTCCGCGGTTCTATTGGCTTGAAATGCTTCTGTAGAAGTCATTTTTTCGACCATATTTACAGTTGCAAGAGACACATATCGTGACAGTTCAGTCTTTGTCCGGGCTAGATCGTCATAAAGCTTTTTAACCCGAAGGCACGCTCGAATCCTGGAAAATAACTCCGATGCATCAAAAGGCTTGCGTATATAATCATCTCCGCCCATTTCAAGCCCGTGGATAATGTCGGTTTGATCTATATGATAAGCAGTTATAAATATAATGGGAAAGTATGGAATGGATTTATCGTCGCGTATCTTGCTGCAGACCTGAAAGCCATTCATTGCAGGCATCATTACGTCTAAAAGGATTAAATCCGGCGTTGACTCTTGTATTATGGCTAGAGCTTCCTTCCCACTGGAGGCCGTTTCAACGACATATTTTTGCGGGGTAAGCAAGTCTTTCAAAAGCTCGACGTTTGACGGTTCATCGTCAACAACAAGAATCTTTTTAAACTCGAAATCGTTTTTATTTTGTGTGGAATTCATTGTTTATAAACTTTACGCCTCCCTTCTTGATAAGGTGCTATTACACATCACGCCTGTTCAAAAACGGTTTTAAAGTAAGTAATTGGAAAAGTAATAAACAAATCCTCCTTGGGGGTATGTATAGATAATAAAAGTGAAAGAAAGCCTATGACAAGAAGGATGATACAATGATAGGTCATGCGAGCCCTTAGACAGTACTATTATATCGTTGTGTTTATCTTGTTCTGACCGATACTGATAAGAAGAGACCCTTGAAAATGCGCCATTTTTTTGTCAGGCAAGGAAGGCAAAAATTTTAACCGGAGTAATACATTATGTATTTCGAGGATTAAAATTTGAAGCCTGACGCCGCATCACGAAAAAATGACAGTTTTGCAAAGGTCTCAAGAAGTCCCTCTTTGTAGAGTGAGTATGGGAGAATTGTCCTTGTGTGTCAAGGAAAAAGCGATCACAATATATGGCGGTTTTGGGTTGTTCGGTTGAGCGATGGCCCGTGGGTTACATATAGTCAGCAAGCATACTAGATGTTTTCCGCAAATTCTGACATAGTAGGAGCGCAATTCCTTTGAGAATCTTGGCGCCTATTTCTGGATGCTTGTCCAGTATCGAATCAAACTCTTTATGTGTCAATGTGACCAGCGTAGCTTTAGTGCGGGCTCTTACTGTGGCAGACCGGGGGAAGTGATCGATAACTGACATTTCTCCGATTGAACGTCCCCTGTTCAGTGTGGCTATTACGACGGTATCGCCTGCTACAGATTTCTTCAGTACCTCCAATGAGCCATTCGCTACAAAACATACATAGTCGCCATAATCCCCTTCTTTAAAAACATACTCGCCGGGATCGACATCAACAAGGTTCATATGTTTTGCTACAACGCCTAATTCTTTTGAATTGAGGCTATCAAAGATGTGGATGTTTATTAACGAATCAATAATAGCCGTCGAATGTTTTTTATCAGGTGTTACCTTGGTTTCTGGCATCTTTACACCCAACTGATAGTTTTCCCTCTTTTCTGGCCATCTGCAATCAGTGTGCCGAAGTTGTAGCTCTTTTCAACCGAATTCAAAACAAACCTGAAAAGTGTGGTTACTACACTTTTCAGGTTTTTGATATGATAAAATTATTTAACGAGATCATAGTGAGTCGTTAAAATGTAAAACTCGAAGCACGAAATTCGAAATTCTAAACAATATTAAAATTCGAATTCTCTAATGTTCTAAACAGGTTTTGGATTTTGGTCATTAGATATTCGAATTTGTTTTGAGCTTCGATATTCGAATTTCGGATTTATAATATCGCCTCTGCGGGTCTGCGCGATCTCGGAAATTATGTAAGTTATTTCCGGGACGCGACACTAGGAGTTACGATAGGTCACCGTTTTTTATATTCAAGGGCTCAGCAGAAGACAAATCGGCTCTAGGCCGATTGTCGATGTTGGTCGCCTCCTTTTTGGGCCGCATGGAGGTGTTGGAAATGCCATGAAGTATTCGGAGGAATTAATGGACGCGGAGGCTATTGCGATCTTCGAGGTGGGTTAGGAGTGGGACGAGCTGGTCTTTCGATTAGCCCGATGTAAAAAGGAAAATTAGGCGTGAGGAATCCGTTTAACAATCTAACGAGTTGAAACTATAAGCATTTTCACGAAAAAATATTGAGTGCTTTTTCCCCAAAATGCTCAATGTCGTTCGCAAAAGACTTTTTAAGTTTTCATCAATGAGAAGTTAGAACAACCAAACCGTTTTTCGCCAGCAAAGTTTCCGTGCCGGGAAGGAATTGGCTTATCACGGTCTCGCTCAACAAGAGCCCTGTAAGCACTCCGACAAACACACACGCCAAGGATATCGCTAGATGTTTCATCTCATCGTCCTCCGTCTGATTATTAAAGACTTGCCTCCTGAAACCACGAGACAGACTGGGTCGGCACCAAGCAGGAGTCTGGAGCCGTTTGGAAGCTATTATATCAAGTACCATGCCAATTCGTGTGGTCGCAAAATATAGTAATAGTTCTAAATGGTTAGCCAGAGAGAGACAACGGAGAAGGGCAAAAAAGTTCACATTTTTCGCCATGCAACGGAAGAATATCGCGCCGAAAAAGGAAAAAAAGTTCACATTTCTGGGCAATTTATTCGTCGAGTTATATTTACTCGCCTTCGCCAGAATGCCCCGTGCGGAAGCACGGGGATGAATGGCGTGGTGACCCGCCATAGCCTCGGCGAAGGCGGGTTTATTGCTTCGGCGAGTTCCGCCATCCTGAGACACAGTCAGGATGCCCTGTGCGGGAGCACAGGGAGGCTTCACTGCCACTTTGAACGATTAGAGTTACAGGACTAATTCGGATGGTTTACATATGACGAGGTGTGAGTTGAGTGATAGTGAAGTACATTGGACATATCGTACAAGCTATGTTAGCATATTAAATAGTTCCAGGATTAGGACAGCCGGCAACTCTGGTGAGGTAAGAACATGAAACTGGTCCTTAACGTCATCCTTGTTCTCATAACGTTTTTTGCGTGTTATATCGAGGATATCTACCTTTTCGTTCTGCCGCTACAAACAAAAGAAGTTGTTCCCTTCACTTTCCGGTCCCAACGATACTTCAACTTCGATCAAGAAAAGGCCCTTGGTGGCAGGCGGGAAATAGCTCTTTCCCAGTATGTTCCTCTTTATACCTATGTTCCTCATAGAGTAGATAAAGCAAACAAAGAAATGGATGCTTTAACCGAAACGGTTTTCACACTTAAGGACCGGAAAGCGTCTGGACAACAGGGTCTTTTGGATTATCTTCACATAGAGTATGGCTTACTGTTTGATCCGGAGGTGGCAGCCAAGATCTTCGCATACCAAGATCTTGAGAACCTTGTAGTAGGCATACTTACTATCGAGGAATCGATTCTGCAAAACAAAATTCTGGAAGACCCGGACCCCCTCAAGGGAAAGAAGACAATCGAGATTCTCTATCCTGACCCCGCGGGCATAGTGGTCCATCCTGCCGGTGATGTAATTACCCTTAATGAGGCCCGTCTTGTGCTGCACGAGAAGGTCAATCAACTCTTCTGGCAGGTGGATAAGGGAGTTTTAGACCCGGTTCTTCAGATATCTCTTTTAACTCTTATGCCAAACCTCAAGTACGACCATAAGGAGAATGATAGGAGGATCGAAAATATCATTCGGCGGTACCCCTCTAACGTTATTCCTTACAAACCAGGAGATATCCTTGTGCCTTTTCGAAAGGCTTTGGGTGAGGAGGATGTACTTTTACTAACTGCCTATCGGGATGAGGGAAAGAAAGACCTGTATGGGAAGGCCTTCTGGATGCTGACTGCTACACTTTTCATGGTAGTTCTTTATAATTTGTTCCTCTCGAAAATACTGTGGGCGGAGTGGCGGAAGAAACCTCCCGCCCAATTACTCCTCTCATTGCTTATCATAACCATTTTTCTTTGCAAGGCGTGCCTCTTGTTTACTGCTTTCCCTATCTATATAGTCCCTTTCGCCGTTCTCCCCTTACTTATCATTCTGTTGCACAATGAAAGAGTCTCTGCCACTTGGACTACGGTTATAGGTGCGATGATGGTAAGCCTGTTTTTGGATCGCACATGGGATATCCTGCTATTCTTTGTTTTCGGCGGGGTGGCGGCTGTGTTGGCCTCATTAAAGATACGAAAGCCGATTCATATCTTTTTCCCTTCAGCAGTGGTAGGAATCATAAACGTGGTCATAATCATGGCGTTCTCAATGGATTGGGGAACTCTCACCGGCTTTCCCGGGGAATTGCAGAAAATTGAGTTCTCCTCGGTAACTGAAATTTTTGGCAAGGGGTTGCTTGAGAATATGGGGTGGGCCTTTATTGGAGGCCTTGCAGCAGGCCCCGTGGTGCTTCTCCTCTTACCTTTGCTGGAGGTTGGTTGGCATACCGCCTCTACGTTTAAGCTGAATAAGTATGCGGACCTTCAAAACCCCCTCATGAAGGACCTTTTGACCAAGACCCCGGCCACCTACCAACATACCATGTCGGTTGCATACCTCGCTCAGGCAGCGGGACAGGCCATCGGGGCCGACACCTCCCTGCTTACTATTGGAGCCTACTACCATGACATTGGAAAGATGGGAGACCCGAAGCTTTTTGTGGAAAATCAATCTGGGAGGAAGAACCCTCATGATGATTTAGATCCCCTGGAGAGCGCTAAGCTCATCATCAATCATGTCGAACATGGCGAGAAGATCGGACGAGAGATGGGGCTGCCCCAAGTCGTTTTGGATTTGATCCGCCAACATCACGGTACCCAACTTGTGGAGTATTTCTACAACAAGGCCGTCAAGGCAGGTGGGAGGGACAAGCTTCGCAAGCAGGATTTCCGGTATCCTGGGCCAAAACCCCAAACCGTTGAAGCAGCAATATTGATGATCGTCGATGCGGTGGAGGCCACCTCCCGCTCCCTTCAGAGGCCCACACGGGCGAAGATCGCGAAGGTGGTTCGCCTTCTAGTCCTAAAGCGGATGGCTGACGGTCAGTTCGACGAATGCAACTTTTCCACTCGCTACCTTGCCAAGATAGTCCAAGTATTGGTCGATTGCATGGAGGCCTCCTTGCATCCCCGGGTGGAATATCCATGGCAAGAAAAGGAGAAAGAGCGGATGGGCCCCAGTCTCAACGGGGCTTAGGAAAACAGCGTCAACTTGCCGGCTTTTATAAGTTTGCAAGTCTGAGCAGCAAATCTGGTTAGCAAGACAAGCCAACTGTATATGACAATCTCATAGCACTTACATATTGACAGAGATACCCTCGTGTTCCACCCTGTCTCTATCATGCGGCAATACACATGCAGAGGATTCAGATGGTGCTGAATATTCAAAATCTTCTCAAACAATCTATCTTGTCCTTGATTGGGTTGAAACGATTGTATTATTAAGCACAGCTAAATTTTTAATGCGGACTGCTATATAGCAAAAAAAATTAAAAGTCAAGCAAATTCGAACGGTTCTACTTATTTTTAAAGGGTTAGCTTTAAATGCTCTTAAAATCTACCCGCTATATTGACGTACAGATTTAGACGGAATGATGCATGGGAGGTTCTTTCTGTGGGGTTGTGGGGTGTAGGTGGAGCGGAAAGCGCCGTCAAGTTGGTCAATAAAATAGCGGGCATCCATATGGACGAGAGTCTTATCCGTCCGGATCGGCGATAGTACTATTGCGCTGCTTGAACCGAGGGCCCCGGTTCGAATAGGCCGAGTTGCCTACCATCTCAAGGATCTTAGCTCCGTTTAAAAAGTGGAAACCTGGGGCATTCGCCCCCTTGACCTTGTTATGGTTGAGCTTGAGCACGGTGGCGCCATTGACCGCAATGCCGGGGCCGCCGCTACCTGACACGATGTTTTCCTCAAGGATACCGACCGCGCCGTTCGAAAGCCCAATGCCCGCGTGGCCTGCGTCGTAAACGAAATTTCCGACAAACCGGACGGGCGCCTGCATCGATCCGACCCCATTGCATGAAATGGCCGGCCGGAGCTTTCCGTTGTTGTACAACACATTCTTGGCGACCGTAGGATGTGCTGGGCGGTCGATCGGATGTTTGCCCTGTGGGTCACCAACCTTGCCCAGGATTCCGCCACCCGGGTTATCGTGGATGATGTTGCCGATGATCAAGGGTGCCGCGCCATGCTTGATCCCAATACCCGGCGAGGGCTTGTCGACCAGTTCCTCGTCATTGTTAAGCAGGACCGCGTTGCCTAGGAGGTAAGGAGAGGAGAAATGGTTGCACCCGATACCCAGCCCCAGATGGTCGCTTATAATGTTGTGGTAGATTACCGCCTCGGCCCAGTGCTTCACGTTCGCCCATCTGAAGTCGCGTTCTGAACTCTTCTCTTCCTGATCCGCATATACTACGTGGTTGCCGATGCCTGTGCTTCCGTTCTTTCGCACATTGCAGTTTACGATAACAGGACTCGCGCCCCGCACATTGATAGCGTGGGCGTGCCCAGGTTTGTGGTGGTCCTGCTTGGGAAGATTCTGGATGGTAAAGCCGTCGACGACGGTATTGCGGCCCACGCCCGGGTTGAAATCAATCATGCCGTGATGAGATGGTTTCGACTTTGAACCATCGATGACGGTGCGCAACGTCCGGCGTGGAAGTTTCAACCGTGCCCCCTCAACGGTTACAAGCCTGTCTCCTCCCATCGCCGAATCCGAGACGAGCTTCACGCCGTCCTTCATCACGATTAATTCAAAGTATGTGCCTGGCTTGACGACGACGACATCGCCGTGCTTGGCGGAATCTATCGCACTCTGGATTGTCTTGAAGTCATCCGGAACGGTTAGACGCCTGCCTTTGTGGAATATGGAGTCGACCAAAGGCCGCGCCTCCTCCTGCGCTGCCGTTAAGGCAATATCGACTGCGGTGTCGATGGAAGGGGTTTTTACCTTTTCCAGTGTTTGAAGTTTCAGGATCTTTTTAGGAATGCCGCTGACTTTATCCAGCGCCTCGCGCTTGCGGATCTCCCAGCTTTCCCAGACGGTGTCCAAACGGTCCTCGGCTTGGCCGACTACAACCAGAACAGCTACAAGCGCCACGCCTGTTGCAACGATTCTTCCGATTCTGTTCATCGCAGTCCTCTCAAGATGTCGGTTATCAAACTGAGACCTTTATCCCTTTGAGCGGCTATCAAGAATTTTGGGGCACCCATACGGGTGAAACGTTGTACTACTTTTAATCGGATCCCCATTCACTGTCGCAGGGCCTTTAGGCTGCGCCGCTGGAAGTAGATGAGAGCCAGCTTTTGACTCATGAGAACTTGCTTATGGACTATAGAGAATTTCAGCTTGTGTGTCAAGGAAAACGGATCACTATACAGGGCGCACTTGGGATAGCTGTTGGCCGGCACTATGCTTGCTGCACGTGCTTTACGAGGTGCCCTAATTCAGGGAAGATGAGTTGTTTGCAGGCAAGCTTGCAAGCCTTGAGGCTGCCGGGTATGCAAAAGACGAGGGTTTGACCGATCACGCCTGCTGTGGCCCGGGACAGAATAGCGGCCGAGTCGACTTGCTCATAGCTCAACTGGGCAAAGAGGGGACCAAAGGCAGTGAGCTCCTTGGTGAACATGGGGCGGATTGCCTCGATAGTAACATCAGCATGACTGATCCCAGTGCCTCCAGTTGCCAGGATTACATGAGGGCCGTGCTCCTGAATGACTGTCCGGATCGTATCTGCGATGACATCATTATTGTCAGGGATAACTTTGTGAAAAACGACTTTGTGCTTCTTCTTGGCCCGTTTTTTTATCCAGTTTCCGCTCTTGTCATCGGCAAGGCTGCGGGTGCTGGATACGGTCAGAATGGCAAGTATAAGCGACTTGGGAGCATGGGCCTTATGTTCTTTGGTACTCATGGTAATACCTTTCTGGATTAAGCGACTGGGATGGCCAAGCCAGGGTTCGTCATAATGACCATTTCCTGTAATCTTCTCTCCAAGCATTGTCAAGGCGAAAACTTCCACCCATGTAAGGATAGAACAATAGCCGTTAAGGGCTATTTGGAGTTGACAACTTACACCAACAAGAGTATTTTGTATAGAAATGGGCTTTTCTCGTGTTGTAAACCTTGACGGTTTCGTAAAAAGTCGAAAAACACCTCTTTCTGTCATTCCGGACTTCGGCGAGCTCAGTCGAGTCGCGAAAGCCGGAATCCAGTCTATTCAGATAGTTAAAAAGGTTCTGGACTCCGATTTTCACCGGAGTGAGTAAAATTGACTTTTTACGAAACTATCAAACCTTGTTGCAGCACTCGTTTTGTCAAGGGGAAGAGTCATGGCAAAAAGTAAGACTTCAACAAAATCGAAACAAAGCAAAAAGAAGGGCTGGTTTAAAAAGTTTCTGGAGCGTGTGGCCAAAGCAAACCAGCAAAGTGGCGGCCAGCTGTGTGCCACTTGAAAGATTAGGCCCAGAGGTGCCGGCCGGCACTGACAGAACCTTTCTTTCCTTACACGCGATCTAAG